>JACPSV010000086.1 GCA_016193115.1 Elusimicrobiota bacterium | reverse complement strand
TCGGTGGAAAAATTAATTTGACCGTGATAGATTCTACGCATGCCGCAATCATCCGCAGCACAGGAAACATCTATGGTCTAAACACATCTCTGACATGGTATGTCCGTATTTCTACGCAAATTGATGGGGTATGGCACTCCTTTGTATCGCCGGCAGTCTCCATTGCCACGCCTTCGATTACGGCAGTGAGAGCCCTGAGTGGCGACTCCCTTGCGTTTATCTCCAGCGCTACGCAAGTCAGTCTCAGCATCAACGGGCCGGGTCTTGCCAGCGGAACCACCATCTGGGTTTCTACTTCTGCTCCTGCAAACGCAACCACCTATGTCAGCGGTATCCCTCAGGTGTTTGCGCACAACGCAAGTGTCAGCATGTTCAGCGTGCGTTCCAGCAGCTGGGCAGTTACAACTTTAGTTCCCCATCCCAGAGCCAGCACTTACTATATCTATATAGGAACCGCTTCAACCAACAGCGGCGTTCTCGGAGCTCCCGGATCGGATGTGGCAGCCAGTACGGTCATTGCCAATTCGCCCAGCGTTACCATCACGGTCACGAGCGCAGCGGTTAAATCCCTTGAGTTGAACGGGGATGCAACTTTGACGTTAAATAGTCCTGCCAGCCCGGTCATTGCCAACACTCGGAGCTATGACTTTAAACTCAAAGGTTGGGGATTGTCGGATGGTTCTACGGTCGCGTTCCGTGCGGTGGATGGGTCTTCCATTGCTACCGGTGGATCTATCGCCGGTTTTGTAGATACTGATAGCCGGTATGCAGTTGTATCCAACGTCAGTTTTGTCGGTGTGCAACCGGGGAAATACTACACCATTGTGGTCACGAGCATGAACGTAGGCGGTAGTGGCATTAACTCTGTGATACAAGGCCTTACGGACAGCGATTCCAACATCAGTCCCAATGCGGTTTGGGTGGCTTCCATGTCGGTTTCCACTGTTACAACCCCGGCTGTTACGGGCTATCCAAATGGAGTCCTCTTTAATTCTACAGGGCCTGTGGTCCTCGGACTTTCCGGGGTCGGTCTTGTGGCAGGATCTTCAATGTCCATTGGCATGTCGGGAACCGTTGTCTATACTACTAGTGTAGTAGCGGTTGACGCATATGGTCGCAATTCCTTCATAGTCAGCTTAGGCACAGCATCTCTCACCAATCCCGGATCCAGTTCCGGTTTCTTTGGAGGGACAGCGGGAGTCTACGATATTGTGATTAACACCAGGGTTGCCGCTTCTGGCGGCAGTTATAATACGGTTTCAACCACGGCGACTCTGACGATTCTAGCTTCAACCGTCACAAGTAATGGCACAGTCAGTAATACGGCTGTGGAGTTTGGTTCTTTTACCATTACGGGAGTAGGCTTGATGGATGGGACTACGGCTGAGCTCTTCTTAGGATCAAATGGTGGGGCAGCCCGCATTGCGGCTAGGGCGCCGATATTCGTCTACTCACTTGCCAGAACATCGGCGGCGGTTTCCTTCGATCTGCGTTCTTCTACGCAGGCAGGGACATACACGATTGTCGTGGATAAGGTCCATCCGCTTTACTCGAATGCCAGAGTGCGCGCAATCTCGAATGTGGTTATCAGCAGCCCGACCTCTGTCCTTAGTTCTTTCTCTCCTATCAGAGGTAACAATAGCGGTAACACGACTGTCAACGTGTATGGACACAACTTGCTGAACGGTTCCACGGTATCGGCGAGATATACGGGCAGCGCGACTGACTTCTCAGGGGACGCTGCAGCCAGCACAATCACGTTTGGAACTGCAATTCTCCTTGTGGTGGATAGTTCCGCGACCACAGGTTACTTCATATTCCCCAGCGCGAAAGCTTCTGGAGATTGGTCGGTCACGGTGTCTTCTACATTGGGAGCAGGGACTTACCCTGGCGGAGACATGGCCGTTCCAAGTACTGTTCGCGCTTCCACGGGAGCTGTCACGTTTACGGTTGTGGAATCTTCCGCGCCGAACGCGCCTACGGGATTGACGGTTCTTTCCGCGGGCACCAGGAGCGTGCAGTTGAGATGGATATCCCCCGGAGACGATGGCACAACGGGTACCATCAAGTCTGGCGGCGGGTTCGTCGTCTACTTCTCTTCCGCAGCGGACGACAGAAACCAGGGCTGCCCGTCTTGTTTCCCTATTGATGCAATCAGAAACCCGACGGCCTCTCTAGTTGCTTCCGCAACGAACTATAACTTTAGCAACACCTGGGCATACTTCTTGCCGGGCAGTCACAGGGATTCGGCCAACAGCACCACAACGTTCTCAGCTCCGTTTAACTTCTCTTCGTCCACGGCCAGAGGAATCGTAGTCTCTACGAAAACTCTGGGAATCACGGACGTTTTGGTGAATGGATCGGCAAACACGTCTGCTATCCCTCAGGGAAGTACGGTCACCGCTACGTTGACGATTGATCCGGGAACCAGCAGCGGAGATTTCTGGTTCGTTGTTCGAGCTTTGGATGAGGCTGGAAACCTGTCTTCAGCGGACATTGTGTACAGTACGGTCACTGCAAGAATAACAGCGGCGGCAGCCGTAACCGTTACTTTGGATGCCAATGCGGACAACGTTGCGACGGACCAGACTATCACGAACGCTGGAAACATTGAGAAGTATGACTACAACATTCCTCAGGGATCCATTGATCCCGGTGAAACGATTGTGTTTACTGGAGTTCCTACGCCTCCTGCGGACACATCCGGAGTTGAGAATGTCGGCGGCGCCGTGGAAATTACTCTAGGCTCTGCCAAAACAGAATTCAAAAAGACTGTTACGTTCGCTTTGACCGTGAACGCAGCGGCTCTTACAACCAAATTGGCTGGCAGAAGCACCTCGCTTGTAAAAGCGGCGTTCCACAATGGAAGCCGGTGGGTGGTTATCCCTGACTCAGGATTGACAGGGAACAAGGTAACGTTTACGACCACGCACTTGACGAAGTTTGCCGTGATCATTGCGGTTCCTGCGTCTAACTTGAGTGGAGCGACCGTGTACCCTAACCCGTTCAGGCCGGCTCTGGCCGCCCATACGGGGAACGGAATTCGGTTTGATCTTCTGCCCGCGAATACGGACATCAGAATCTATACGCTTGCGGGCGAACTTGTGATACAGATGAACGCAGGCGCAACCGGCGCATTGCAGTGGAATGCTAAGAACGAAAATGGAAGTGACGTGGCTAGCGGTGTTTACTTTGCCTTGCTGAAAGGCGGCGGAGAGACTAAAACCGTCAAGCTGGCGATTCAAAGGTAGAGGGGGTGATGACAATGAATACCAAGAATCGATTGAATGTGAGGAACATAAAAATGAAAAAGGTAAATTCTATCGAAGTTCGTTTGGCTCAGTTCGTTGTCGCACTCCTTGTGGGGATGAGTGTGGGACTGTCTCAAGGTTTTGCGTCTTTCAGTGAAAAGGACGCAGGCACGCGGACAGCCCAGTTCTTAAAACTTCCTGTAGGCGCCCGCGCCATCGGCATGGGTGAAGCTTACACGGCAGTTGCGGACGACGCCAACGCCATATTCTATAACGTAGCCGGTCTGGCTCGTTTAGATAAGAAGAGCGGCGAGTACATGTTCTCCAAGTATGTGGAAGAGACCAGCTACCATTGGGTTGGCTACGCCATGCCTATCTCTGAGAGTTTGGGATCTGCCGGAATTGGGTTCCAATATTTCAGCGCCGGCGATCTGGACGAAACCAATCTCACCGCAAACAAGGTGGGCACGTTTTCTCCCAGCGACTTGGCCATCAACCTTTCCTACGCAAAAAAGTGGAAAGAGTTCCCGTTAGGCGCGACCTTAAAGATCATCAACTCCAAAATTAAGGAATCTGCCACAACCGTGGCCATTGATCTTGGCGCCCAGCATATGGGATTAATGAATGGTAAAGTGGATGTTGGCTTTGCGATCCAAAACTTGGGCGGCGGACTGAAGTTCGAGAGTGAAAGCTCTAAACTTCCGCTCCTAATAAAGCTCGGATCCGCTTACAAAGCTTCTGAGAATTGGGTTGCAGCGCTCGACCTTATCTTCCCGGAAGACAATTCCGCGCAGCTCGCTCTTGGGACGGACTACAAATACCAAGTTCAAGAAGGGATGACTCTTTCCGGACGTCTCGGTTATAACTCCAGATCCAGAAAGGTGGAAGGGTTTAACGGCGTGACGATAGGATTGGGGTTCGGATTCCAGATGGCAACGTTGGATTATGCATGGATGCCTTTAGGCGACCTTGGTTCCACGCACAGAGTTTCAGTCGGAGTAAAGTTCTAAAAATAGAAGTTCTCTCAATCCAACAAAGAGGAAAGCCCTATCAACCGATAGGGCTTTCTTTTTTTCTATCACTAAGGGTGGTCAGGATATCGTCTCAGGTTGGGAAATACCACTTTTAATCTTGTCGAGCCGCCTATGAGGGAAAACTTTGACCGAGCATAGGCGAGGAAATGGTTTCTCCTTAGATGTTGTAGGAAAAAAACCATTTTCTTTCATCTTCCTTTGGCTCCAACTGTTTGAGCCCCGCCGGTACGGCGGGGCGAGTTAGGAGCCCTAGAAAAAAG
>JACPSV010000249.1 GCA_016193115.1 Elusimicrobiota bacterium | reverse complement strand
GTTGGGCGTTTTGCCTTTCGGAACCTGCAACGACTTTGCCCGGTTTTTAGGTCTAAAAAAAGGCGGCGTCAGTTTGGGTCTTGAATTAGTGGAAAGGGCGGAGACCCGAACCATTAAAATTGTCCGAGTCAACCACCGTTATTTTCTGAACAATTGCGGGTTCGGAAGGATAGAACCGGCGCGAAAAAAAAGGACTGCCTGGGGAGACATTCGCGGCATGAAACCCGTCCATGCGCGTCTCTATGGGGATAATAAAGTTCAAGAGGGCGACTTTATGATGATGGTGTGCGCGAATGCGCCCTATTTCAGCGGGGGTCTTCATTTTTGGAAAGGTTCGGATCCTACCGACTCGCTTCTGGATTTCTTTTTCGTGCGTAAAATGAACAAACTAAAATTGATGACCAAACTTCTTTTGGCGAAGGGGGGGAGACCTTTGCAAAGTTCGTTGCAGGACTCTTCCATCTTAAAAATTTCGGACTCCGGTTTGGTTTTGAAGACAAGCGCTCCCATTTGGATGATGTTGGACGGGGAACTTTACCCGGACCTGGCGGCGATTCAGGAAGCGACGATTGGAATTGCCGGCGAGTGCCGGTTCCTTGCTCCCCGATGAAGATTTCCGAAATTCTGAAACAAAAGAAATTTATGTTCTCCTGCGAGTTTTACCCTCCCAAAACTGAAGAAGGGATGGCCGATCTCTTTCGAGCGGCGGAGGAAATCAAGTCCTTAAATCCCGGTTACATCTCGGTAACGTATGGGGCGGGCGGCAGCACACGGGAGAAGACCTTAGAAATTGTTCGGCGCGTCAAACACGAGTTGGGCGTCGAAAGCATGGCGCACCTGACCTGCGTGGGACATTCCCGAAGCGAATTAAAAGACATTTTAGATCAAATCCGTTCCTCCGGCATAGAAAATATTATCGCTTTGCGG
The DNA here is from genome assembly GCA_016193115.1 of Elusimicrobiota bacterium. Classification (GTDB taxonomy): domain Bacteria; phylum Elusimicrobiota; class Elusimicrobia; order 2-02-FULL-39-32; family 2-02-FULL-39-32; genus JACPSV01. The sequence goes on along the minus strand of JACPSV010000249.1, from coordinate 1,300 downwards.
GGAGATCCGCCGCGCGGCGAGAAAAAATTTGTGCCGCATCCGAACGGTTTTCGTTACGCTTCCGAACTCACGCGTTTTGCGCGGGACCATTACGATTTTTGCGTGGCAGTTGCCGGTTACCCGGAAGGGCACGTGGAATCGCCCAGCAAGGAGAAGGATTGGGATCGTTTGGTTGAGAAAGTGGCTTGCGGAGCGGATTTTATCATCACCCAACTTTTCTTTCGCAACGAGGACTTTTTTCGTTTTGAAGAGGCGATGAAAAAACGCGGCGTCTCTGTTCCCATCATTCCCGGGATCATGCCGATCACCAATTTTAGCCAGATCGTGAAGTTTACCCAGATGTGCGGCGCTAAAATTCCGGATGCGATTGTGCGGGCTCTCGAACCCATTCAGTCCGATCCCCTTGCCGTTCAGGAACGCGGGGTCCAGTTTGCGACGGAACAGTGTTCCGAACTGATAGCGCACGGAGTTCCCGCGATTCATTTCTATACATTGAACAAGTCCAAATCCACAAAAAAAATCATCGAAAACCTGCGAGGTTCCATGTGCTGAATCGAAGATTGTTTCTTTTGGTTTGTTTATTCATGACGCTGATGCTCTCACCCCTCCTGGCTCAAAAGGGTTTGGAACACCCGCTCTTTCAGGCGATGCGTCTGGAAATGAACCGTTCCCTAAAGAACCTAAAGATGGATCCGTTTAAGTCTCCCTATTTTCTGTCCTATCAAATCCTGGATTCGTCGGATGCGGTGTTCACGGCGCGGTACGGAGCGATGACTCAAGAGCAAACCTACCGTAACCGTTTCCTGTATGTGGATTTAAGATATGGCAGCTATGAGATGGACAACACCGACGTCAACTACCGCGGAGTGACAGAATCCATTGCGGTTGAAGACGACCACGATTCCCTGCGTCAAGCCTTGTGGCTGGCGACGGATCAATCGTACAAACAGGCGCTCAAAGGTTATCTGGAAAAACAGGGAAAAAAGGTTTCAGAAATGGAAAAGGAGAAGGCGCCTGACTTTTCCCAAGAGGTTCCTTATAGGACGGTCTGCCCGCGGACGGCGGACGTGTTGGACTTTAGCGATTACAAACTTGTTCTAAAAAATGTTTCCGCGGAGTTCAAACAGTTTACGGAGATTCTGGACAGCGGGATTTCCTTAAGATCCAATCAGCGCGCTCAATACCTCTTAAACTCCGAAGGAACACAAATTCTTTGCCCTGCCAGCGGGAACCCCTATTTTATTTACATTTGGGCAAAATCCCAGTCTCCGGACGGCATGACTTTAGAAGTGGCGCGGAC
>JACPSV010000217.1 GCA_016193115.1 Elusimicrobiota bacterium | reverse complement strand
GGAGTTGGATTGGATCCTTACCCCGGTTATTCCGCTACCATCCCGCACCAACTCTACATGATTTATCAGGCGATGTTCGCTATTATTACGCCCGCGTTGATTTTAGGCGCGTTCGCGGAAAGAATGAAGTTTTCCGCGTTCTGCCTGTTTTCAGTCCTGTGGGCTACTTTGGTGTACGATCCGGTCGCTCACTGGGTATGGGGAATCGGAGGATTTCTTAAAAATAGCGGAGCTTTGGATTTTGCCGGCGGAACTGTCGTTCACATTAACGCAGGCGTTGCCGCATTGGTTACGGCTTTGGTGTTAGGCCGTCGAACCGGATACCCCGACCATACTCCCCATCCCCACAACCTTCCTTTGGCCGTTTTGGGAGCGGGAATCTTGTGGTTTGGGTGGTTTGGCTTTAATGCCGGAAGCGCATTGACCGCCGGGCCTCTGGCCGTGAACGCGTTTATCGTCACACACATTTCTGCAGCCACGGCCGGCGTGACATGGTCCATTCTCGATTGGGTTTTTAATTCCCGGCCTACCGTTCTGGGAATGATTACGGGCGCGGTTGCCGGACTTGTCTCGATCACTCCCGCATCCGGTTTTGTCAATATATTCGGGGCGGTTTGTATAGGATTGGGAGCCGCGGTGATTTGCTACGTTTCGGTGGCAATCATTAAATCTAAGTTTGGGTACGACGATTCGTTGGATGCTTTTGGCGTGCACGGAATCGGCGGGATTTGGGGCGCAATCGCTACCGGAATCTGGGCGACAAAAAGCGTGAATTCTCTGGGCGCCGACGGTTGGTGGTACGGCAATCCCCAACAATTCTTGATTCAAATAAAAGCGGCGCTCGTTACGGTTCTATATGCTTTTGCCGCGACTTACTTGATACTCAAAATCGTGCGCGCGACCGTTGGGTTGCGAGTCTCCGAACGAGAGGAGAGAATCGGATTGGATTTAACCCAGCACAGAGAAGACGCGTATACCGTGATTGAATAGTTCATTAAGGAGAAAAACCATGACCGAGTTTCGACGAGGGAATGGTTTTACCTTGGATGTTATAGGAGAAAAACCATGAAATATATTGTGGCCATTATTCAGCCGGATCGTTTGGAAGATGTATTAAAAAATCTGGAAGAGAAAGAAGTCCATTTGCTTACCGTTTCGAACGTTTTGGGACGCGGCAGACAGAAAGGCATTTCCGAAGTGTACCGCAGCCATAAAGAGGTCGGCAGCCTGCTAAAGAAAATAAAGTTGGAAATCGCGGTGAACGAAGAGTATGCTCATAAAACCGTCGAAGCAGTCGTTACCGGAGCAAGGACGGGACAGATCGGAGACGGAAAAATATTTGTTCTCGACCTTCAGGATTGTACTCGAATACGAACCGGAGAAAAAGGGAGCTCCGCGATCGGGTAAAAAGTCGCCGGAATTAGTAGCGGGGCAGGGTAGGGTCAATCTCGCGCGCCCAGGCGTCTATGCCGCCTTGCACGTTTTTGACCTTTTTGAAACCGAGCCCTTTGAGGATCTTGACCGCCCGGGCGCTGCGTCCGCCCATCTTGCAGTGGACGTAAATTGCATCGGCGGTATCGAGCTCGTTTACCCGCGCGGGCAGGGTTCCTAAAGGAATGAGTTTGCTGTCGGCG
>JACPSV010000216.1 GCA_016193115.1 Elusimicrobiota bacterium | reverse complement strand
TAGGGGTTTTAGCCGGTTCATTCCTCTCCAAATTCATTCAACCCCGTATCCTCGAAATCTGCGGTGGGGCGCTCTTTATCAGTATTTGACTTTGGCTCATCCTGTATAAGAATTAAGGGATAATGAAGGGGACGGTAACCGTTTAGCGTAAGGCTGTCATTCTGAGGCGAAGCCGAAGCCGCTTTCTTTATAACTTCATAATGAAGCGGCATTCCCTCGCTGAAAGCTCGGTCAGAATCTACTGCTTTTGAAGGAAGTAGATTCTTCGTCCCGACTGCGTCGGGACTCAGAATGACATCTTTCGGCTAAACGACTACAGGGGATGCCATACTTAATTCCCCTTCATCCTTCGTTTGTGACCCGTCTGTCCCAGAACCAGTCTAGACACCCAAAAATTCCACACACCCTTCCTACCGAGAAGCGTTTCGGTGGCACATTTGTTGCCCTAACTACAATGACCTATGGCAAAAGATGGTACAGGCCCTTCTTTGAGTTTGGATATCCGCTGGCTTTCTTGTCCTTATAACCGTGAGAAAGCCCTGATCGCTTTGAGATCCATAGAGGCGGGAAAAATTCTGGAAATACTGGTAGAAAGCGGCGAACCTTTTCAGTCGGTTAAGGAAGGAGTCCAAAATGCCGGTCACAAGGTTGTTCTGGTGGAAAAACTGTTCAATCCGGAACCTACGTTTTGGGATTATCGTATCTGGGTGCAAAAGGAATGACCGTGACGAACGTTATTGACTTTTTGGTTCGGGATCACGAGAGGCTGGCGCAGATGCGTCTGGAGATGGGTCGTTCGATCACCAAGAACATGCTCGTGAAAGATAAAGTCAAGGAATATATCCGTCATTTCGAGCTGCATGAAGCGTTGGAAGAAAAGTTTCTGATCTCTCCGATCGAGCGCCTGCGGGAAAATAAAGAGAAAAACGATTTGTTGCAGAGACTAACGGACGAGCACCACAAGATCTGGGATTTGATTGGACAACTCTGGGAAGCGATTAATTCCCGAAGGGGATTCGTGCAGCAGGCTTATTTTGATCTCTTCGCTTATACAGAATCTCATATCCGGGAAGAGGAACAGGTTTTCTTCCCGAAGGTGAGCAAACTTTTGGGCGAGAAAATGATCGCCGATCTTGGAGAAAAAGCCCAAAAATATTATGAACACTATCATGTTCAAGTCTAGCGTTCCTTCGCCTGTCCGGCGGGTCTATTGGGAGACGACTGCCGCCTGTAACCTGCGTTGTCTCCACTGTCGCAGGATAGACCTTTTGAATCAGGTCAGCCCTGAGGAGATCACGACGCAACAATCCTTTGCTCTGATTGATGATCTTGCCGCCGGTGGGAAACCCGTCCTCATCCTTTCGGGCGGCGAACCTCTGTACCGAAAAGATATCTTGCAAATCGCGGCCTATGCGAGTTCAAAAAAACTGCCCGTGGCTCTCTCTACCAACGGGACTTTGGTTACCTCTCAAAAAGCCAAAGAGATTCGCGAGAGCGGAATCTATTACGCTTCCATCTCTCTGGACGGGGTGACGGCCGGCACGCACGACACTTTCAGAGGGCACGGCAATTTTGAGAGAGCCTTAAAGGGTTTTTTCCATTTGAAAAATGCCGGCCTTAAAGTCCAGATCAATTTTACCTTAACGAAAATGAACGTTCAGGAAGTGCCTCTGATGGTGGAGTTGGGCCGCAGTCTGGGCGCGGCGGCGCTCTATTTTTTCCTGCTGGTTCCGGTGGGATGCGGAGTGCAGATCGCCGACTCTCAGATGCTCTCTTCGGGAGAAGTGGAGGAATGGCTGCGGTGGATTTACGTGAAGCAGCAGGAAGAAAAAAGTATGGAACTACGCGCAATTTGCGCTCCCCACTTCTATAGGATTGCCGCTGAGATGAAGGAGACCCAATCCGCGAATGGGCAGAAAAGGTTGGGTTGTCTGGCAGGGATAGACATCTGTTTTATTTCTCATAAGGGCGATGTTTTTCCCTGCGGTTATCTGCCTTTGAGCGCCGGAAACGTGAAAGAAAAACCATTTTCGGAAATCTGGAAAGATTCAACACTCTTTCAACGTTTGCGAAATGAAGAACTTCTCGCCGGAAAATGCGGTCACTGCCAGTTCAAAACCGTTTGCGGCGGTTGCCGGGCCAGAGCCTATTACCAGCATGGCAGCGAGCTAGCCGAAGAACCGTACTGTTCCTACGTCCCCACCCTTTCCCCTCTCTAACTATTGAATGTTGCATAAGTAATGCAATAGATACCGCTCGTCCTGAGCTTGTCGAAGGACGAGAATTAGCGACGGTGCTCCGCTCATGCTTCGACAAGCTCAGCATGAGCGGAGTTTTCTTTACTTTTGCAACACTCAATAATTTAGTATCTTACTTTCAGGAGGAACCCATTGATGGCGGTTCAGGTCAACCTTAGGACCGGTGTCAAGCCCAGCCTGAGAGGGCAGATACTGGCCAGAGTCCGGTTTACCCGCGTTTTGAATTTGTCCGAACCCGAATTTGCCCGGTTCGTGGCGGATTTGGAGGGAGACCCTATTTTCCGCAAGTTGGTCTATCCACACGACGGCGGTCCGCGGGCTATCTTCAGAAAGCGGTTTCCCCATTCCGGTTTGAGCTCCAGTTTCTATGAAGTGAAGGAGGAAAATCGGGTCGGAGGGGGAACCGTGGACGTGGAGACTCTCCTGGCTCAACACAAGGGTCTCGTGGACCTGATCCGAAAAATAGGCCGCGAGAATTTCGAGACCTATTTTTTGTATGAGGAGGAACCCCGATCCGAAGAATTTCTGGCGCAGGCATGCGGGATAGGGATTGAAGAGGTGCGGAAGATACGGTCGCTGGTTCTGGAAATTTCACTCCATTCCGAGTTTTTTCATCCCAGTTCCATTCCCGCTCACTACCTCCATTGTTTTACGGTCGCTAGAATAGAAAAGGACGAGCCCGGAGGGCTGAATATCGCTTACCTTTCTCCCCATCTCGCCCGCGGCCGATACGTTCTGAACCGCGAGAGGATAGAGGCGCTGAAAAAAGGAATGATTTCGGAGGAGAAAAAAAAACTCGGGGAGATTCTGAAAAAAATGGAGTGGATCAATTTAAGGCAAGACACTCTGCAAAAGATATTGAGCGAGTTCGTGCAGTCTCAAGAACATTATTTAAGCAGCCGGGAGTTTGCCCGCGTTGTGCCGATGACTCAAAGGGAGTTGTCGCGGCGGATCGGGGTGGCGGCATCCACGGTTTGCCGGTCGATCGCCTCCAAGTCCATCTTTCTCCCTTGGGGAGAAGAGAAGGCGTTGAAAGATCTATTTTGGAACAGGAGAGAAGTGGCCTGCGTTTTGCTGAAAAACATGTTGGAAGATCTCTCCGTCCAAGGGAACAAGAAAGTTAAAGACAGTTTTTTGCGTGATTTGATGTTTCGCAAACATCGCATCAAAGTTTCCCGAAGGACGATTAACCTGTACCGAAGAACGATCCATGAAAAATAAATATCTGCTCTATTTGGGTTTGATGGGAGTGGGCACGCCTTTGAGCATGTTGCTCTGGGTTTGGTGGGTCATTGATCTAGAATCGTTGAGCAATCTTGTCTCGCAGTCCAGCAAGTTCTACACGTTGGTAGGCGGAATTTTGATTTCTATTTTCTTTGCGATCTGCACGGTGTATTTTATGATTAAGAGCCGCGTCCAGTGCGCCAACTGCGGAGCGGATCTGGAACAGCAGATCATCCAGTCGGAAAAACTGGCGACGGTCGGCCAACTGGCCGGCGGGGTCGCGCATGAGGTGAACACCCCCGCTTCCATTATATCCGGCCGGGTAGAAACCATGCTTTTGGAGCCTGTCAGACTTTCCGTTCAGGATCAGGAGGACTTGCGAGTCATCAAAAGGCAGGCGGACAGGATCAGCCAAATTACCCGCGGACTTCTGCTTTTTTCCAAAAGAAATCCGGCCGAGAAAGGGAAATCGGACTTGAACGAAATCGTCAAAGAGTCCGTTTCCCTGATCGAAACGCAGCTCAAAAAGTCCGGTGTGGAAATCGTCCTGAACCTTTTTCCCCGGTCTCTAACGCTCTGGGGTCACCACAACCAGCTGGTGCAAGTCGTTTTGAATCTTTTGACGAACGCGCGGGACGCCATCCCCAAAGGCGGCCGGATTGAAATGGAAACGGGTTTGATGAGCGGTTCCAGGGAAAGATTCTTCCTGAAGGTGAAAGATACCGGCGTGGGAATCTCTCCGGAAAATAGCCGCAAGATATTCGATCCTTTCTATACCACCAAAGAAAGCGGCACCGGTTTGGGACTGTCTGTTTCCTACGGGATCGTTCAGGATCATGGCGGGACGATTTCCGTCCAGAGTTCTCTCGGGCAGGGAACCACGTTTACGATCTTATTGCCGCCCATGAAAGGAACCTCATGAAAGAAAAAATTCTCGTGATTGACGATGAGCCGGAGATTTTGGAAAATTGCCGCAGGATCCTGGAATTTTCCGGGTACCGCTGCCAAACGTGTCCGAGTTCTCTTTCGGCGATGGATATTTTTGCCTCGGACCGGCCGGACCTGGTTCTGACGGATTTGAGGATGCCGGGGAAAGATGGATTGGATGTCCTGCGCGAAATCCGGTCTCTGGATTCCAAGGTTCCCATCATTCTTTTCACCGCTTTTGCCACATGGGAGACGGCGGTTTCCGCCATCAAGGACGGAGCTTCCGACTACATCGCGAAACCTATATCCAAGGAACAACTTTTGACGGCCGTGGAAAAATGTTTTCGGGAAAGGAGACTGGAAGAAGAAAATCTCCGTCTTAAACAGGAGCTGGGTCTGGCCTTTGGGTTTGACAAATTAGTGGGCGCCAGCCTTCCCTTGAAGAAAGTCTTGGAAACCGTGCGCAAGATCGCTCCCGTGGAAGCGAACGTTTTGATTCAGGGAGAGTCCGGCACCGGCAAAGAGTTGGTGGCCAGAGCGATTCACCGCAACTCCAAAAGGGCTCAGTCGGGGGGACGGTTCGTGCCCGTGGATTGCGCCAGCCTCCCGGAAAATCTTCTGGAATCGGAACTCTTTGGCCACGAGAAAGGAGCGTTTACGGACGCTCAAAATTCGCGTCCCGGACTATTTGAGTTTGCCGACGGCGGCACGATATTTTTGGATGAGATCGGAGAGATGCCGGTTTCCCTGCAGGCCAAACTCTTGCGCGTCTTGCAGGAGAAACAGTTTCGAAGGTTGGGATCGAACCGCCTGATTAACTCCGATTTTCGTTTGATTGCGGCCACGAACCGCGATCTTAAAAAAGCCGTGACGGAAAAGCGGTTTCGGGAAGATCTCTACTATCGTCTGGATGTGATCTCCATTGAACTGCCTCCTTTGCGGGAAAGGACTGGCGATGTAGAGCTTTTGACTCTGCACTTTCTGCAAAGTTTCAGCCGTTCCAACCATTTGCCGATCCGGGGCATTTCCCGGTCGGCGTTAGAGAAACTCAAGTCCTATCCCTGGCCCGGAAACGTAAGGGAGCTGGAAAACGTCATGGAACGCGCCGTTTCCCTGGCCAATACCGACCAGATCCAAGTGGAAGATCTGCCTGAGAATTTCCGTTCCGGATCCGGACCCGAGATTGGGGACTCCGCCTACAACGGTTCTTTCAAGGAAGTGAGAACGAAAGTGTTGGAAAGTTTTTATAAGAGCTATTTTCAGATGCTCTTGGCGAAACATCGCGGCAACATCTCGCGGGCATTGGAAGAGGCCAGGATTGATCGTAAAACTGTGCATCGGCTGTTG
>JACPSV010000215.1 GCA_016193115.1 Elusimicrobiota bacterium | reverse complement strand
GCACGTTCGCGTCCACCGCCATGGCGGCGGACAGAATCATTCCCGCGATGCCCGGCAACGTCAGCGTAGCCCGAAAATAGATCATGGCGGCTAAGAGCAAAAAGATGTTTAGAAGCAGGGCTCCATTGGCTACCATGCCGGAACCGCGATAGTAAAACCCCATAAAAAAGATGACCAGAGACATGCCAATCACTGATGACCAAACCCCCGCGTGGATAGAATCTTCCCCCAGAGACGGTCCCACAGTTCTCTCTTCAATCACCGTAACAGGCGCCGGCAGGGCGCCAGCCCGCAACACGGTGGAGAGCAGTTTCGCTTCCTCCGTGGAAAAACTGCCTTCGATCACCGCTTTCCCGTCCGGAATGCGCGTGCGGATGACGGGAGCCGACTGGACAATCCCGTCTAAGACAATCGCCAAGCTGCGGTTGATGTTCGCTTCCGTGACACGGGAAAAACTTTTTGCGCCTTCGTCATTAAATTCCAGAGAAACTTCCGGATAACCAAATCCGGAATCGCCTCCCAACTGCACTTTGGCGTTGGTGAGTGTGGCGCCCGTCATCTCCGGCGTGGACTGGACCAGATAGAAACGATCCTCCCTTCCCGGAAGAAGCACATAGCCCGTTGGATACAGGGAGAGAACCTCCGCAGGCAATGTCTCCATATGAGCGGATGCGGAAGAAAGACTGATACTTTTTTCTCTTAAGGCGGCGACGACCTTTTCCGTCGCGGGAGAATCGTCCACCAACCTGAATTCCAGCAAGGCGGTTTTCCCGATCAAATCTTGCGCGGCTTCCGGATCCTTGACGCCGGGCAGCTGGACAATAATCCATTTCTCGCCCTGACGGGCGATCAAAGGTTCCGCTACTCCAAACTGGTCAATGCGGTTGCGGATGATCTCGATGGCTCTGTCTAAGGCGTCGGTCACCGCGACCCGTTTCTTTTCCGCTGAGGGCGCTGCGATCTTGTCCGTCTGGAGTTCCAGCACCAGGTGAGAACCTCCTCTCAAATCTAGACCCAAATGGAGGATCTTGGTTAGGAGAGGATCTTTGCTCATCTCCCTCTCTTGCCGTGTGGAAGCAGAGAGAAGATACCAGCTTACGGTAGGATAAATCAAATAGCAGGAGATTAGGATGGGAACGAGGATGAGAATCCCTTTCCAAGTGAGTTTGTTCATAGATCGCGCGTTTGTTTTTTTTCCTTTCTTTAGACTTTGAGGCTCTTGCCGTTTTCAGAAGGTTGCAGAACCGTAGAACTCTCTTCCGAATTGCCTAAAACATCGGAGATAGCGCTCTTCAAGACCCGGACCTTCACATTTTCCGCCAGTTTCATGTCTAAACTGGTATCCCCCATCCCCACGACGACTCCATAAAATCCGGAAGACGTTAAAACGCGGTCCCCTTTTTTCAGGTTCTCTACCATTTTCTTGTGCAGTTTCACTTTCTTTTGCTGCGGGCGAATCAGCAGAAAATAGAAAATCACAAATATGACCAGCAAGGGAAACATACTGACCAGAGGCGAAGGCGCAGCCGGTTGCGCAGGAACGGTTCCATCAGCGTACAGTAAATTAATCATAATTGACCTCCAAATTTATCTATGGTTTTTCTCCTACAACATCTAAGGTAAAACCATTTCTGACCGAGCTTTCAGCGAGGGAATGCCGCTTCATTATGAAGTTATAAAGAAAGCGGCCTCGCTGAAGCTCGGTCAACG
>JACPSV010000214.1 GCA_016193115.1 Elusimicrobiota bacterium | reverse complement strand
TGTCGGCGATTCTTGTTTTGGACGTGGCTCTGATGGCAGGGTCGGTCACTCTTCTCTGGAACCGGATAGAAGCCGCATGGAAGGCTCCGTCCATACCCATCCATTCAATTCTCATCCCGTCACAAACCGATTTAACCCGCACCCCAAGCCCCAGTCCCTCCCCAAGCCCGGCAGAAAAGATACAAACGGGCGAACCGGAGGAAGAAGTCCCAACAGAGGAAGACACATCCTCAGATCCCGCAAGTTCCTCGAAGAGGATGAAACCAAAAAAAGTCACATTCGCTTACTCGGATCCTGCCGCGAAAAGGGTCACGATCGTTGGTGACTTCAACCAGTGGAGCCCTCAACTCCTGCAGAAACAAAACGAAATGTGGACCCTGCGTCTGGAATTGAAACCCGGAAAGTATGCCTACAACTTCATTGTGGACGGAGAAATGATCCGCGATCCAAAAAATAAGAGGAGCCGGAACGCGGGTCAAAAAGTTCCAAGCTCTTTCTTAGCCATCCAACCGCAATAAAGCGACCCCTTGGGAACCAAAACATCAATTTCTTTGAAGATTTTTCTGTCGCTCGCCGTTTCTGTCCTCTGCCTCTACTTTGCGACCCGCAACGTGCAGTGGGCTGAACTGAAAAGAATTCTATCGGAAGCCAAAATAATGCCCATTCTATTGTCCATGTCAGTTTCCTTGGCCAGCTTCTGGATGCGGGCTATCCGCTGGCAAAAGATACTGAAACCATTCCAAATTATTGCTCCCGCCACGCTTCTGCGCTGGCAAGTGGGCGGTCTCTTGATCAACAACCTCTTACCCTTAAGAATGGGGGAATTGGCTCGCGCCTATTGGGCAGGTCATAAGAGCTCGATCTCCAAAAGCACCATGCTCGCAACCATTTTTCTGGAACGATTGCTCGATATCGTTTCCATTGCGACCTTGGCTTTCCTGTTTTTGTTCCTTCTGGGGATGAACCCAACGATCCAGAAACGAATCACACCCATTCAAATTACTTTGACTGTCGCCTCGCTTTCAGTTCTCTTCCTGATCTTCAAACGGTACTTAACTCCAAAACCAAAAGAGAAGGTGGTTGCGATCTTAAAAAAAATTCTTTCGGAACGATTGTACACGTTCGTGAAAAAGTTTTTGGAAGGGCTTTCCATTTTTAAGGATGGGTCTGGGTTGGTCCGGATACTATTCCTCTCCCTACTCGTCTGGTGTACGGATATCCTCGTGATTCAGGTGATGTCACGATCTTTAGGGTTGAACTTAAGCTGGCTGCAGTCGGGTCTTGTGGTCGTAGGGTTGGTTCTGGGCGTGATGGTGCCCGCGGCGCCGGGCGCGGCCGGCACCTACGAAGCGGGCGGAGTCGCCGCGCTCAGTCTTTTAGGCGTAGATAGTACTCTCGCTTTTTCCTTTATCCTGCTTCTCCATTCCGCGCAATACATTTTTGTGCTTCTGATGGGAATTCCCATGCTTTTGTATGAAGGAATCAACTTAAGGGAACTCTTTCGAAATCTAAAGAGTGAGAATGAGTGATGTACCTTCAATACTGGCATCTTAAAGAAAAACCGTTTGAGAACACGCCCAACCCAAAGTTCCTCTACTACACGCCGCAGCATGAGGAAGGGTTGGCCAGGTTAGTGTATATTATCCGGGAAGGGAAAGGCGCCGGCATGCTCACCGGAATATACGGATGCGGCAAGACCCTCTTGGGAAGAGCGCTCTTTCAGGAGCTGGAAAGAGATATCTATCGGGTCGCCTTTCTCTCTAATCCCAGGTTGGACGACGTGGAACTCTTAAGAATGACTCTCCATCTTTTGGGAAAAACAGACCCGCCCGTCCGAAAATCGGACATCTTAATTTCTCTGGAAGAGATTTTGACCTCTAATTGTCGGGACGGCAAAAAGACCGTGATCGTGGTGGACGAAGCGCATGCGATCGAAAACCTTTCACTCTTTGAAGAGATGAGACTTCTGCTTAATTTCCAGCAGGATGACCGGTTTCTTCTCACGCTCCTTTTGATTGGTCAGCCGGAACTTAAAAACAAGATCGATGCGAATAAGCAGTTGAGCCAACGCATCGCGATGCGCTACCATCTGTGCGGTCTGGAACTAGATGAAACCAGAGATTATATCCGCCACCGCCTCTCGGTTTCCGAATCTCAGGAAGATATTTTTGAAGACCTCACATTTTCTCTGATCCATGAACGGAGCGGGGGAATCCCGCGCAGAATCAACCAGATCTGCGACATGGCGCTGCTTGCGGGAATGATCCGTAAATCTAACAAAGTTTCTAAAGAGATCGTCCAAGACGCAATTGAAAGTTTAGAAAGGTAAAACTAGGAGGAGAATAATGAAAAAACAACGGTTTCTACTGGCAATAATGGGTTTCTTTTTGATAGGCGCTTTTCAAAATCTGAGGGCTCAAATTCAGATCTTTTCTACCGGGAAACTGCAGGACCGCCAACCCACCGCGCGGGGTGTCATGGACCAATCCGTCCATTACCAGTTTGGCATCAACGGCGTTTCACCTTCAGGAGGGGACACGGACACAACGCACTTCTCCGTCCCGTACCAGATGACTTACGGATTCTTAGAAAAGCTGGAAGTGGGCGGAAGCTGGGGAGTTCACTGGGTAGACAGAAAAAATAAGAACGCTCAATTTGGAGTTGGGGATCTGGCGTTTGCTGCCCGTTACCGGATTTTTGACGCTGACCGTCAGGAAAGAATGCCCGGACTGGACGTGGAGGCAGGACTTTCATTTCCTACCGCCAGTTTTGAAAAAGGGCTGGGCGCCGGCGGGTTAGGAGTCTTGTTTGGCTGGGGCATTGTGCTTCCATTTGACCCGATCCGCACCCATATCGGACTCGGGTACCGATTCTATACGGAAAATTCAGACAACATCGAGGTAGGCAGCCTGTTTTCCTATGCGGTAGGAGTCAGCGGTCCGGTCTCAATTTTTCATCCCGCGCAAAAGTTCTGGGAATCCTTAAAATTCTCCGCGGAGGTGAAAGGGCTGAACCACGCCCGCAACAAAATCTCCGGCAACAAAACAGGACCCACTCCTGACGAACTTTATCTCTCTCCCGGCCTGATCTGGAACCTGAAGAAAGGGTGGAATTTACACAGCTCTCTTTTGATCGGTCTCACACAGGACAGTTCTGATTTCGGCATGAACCTCGATCTCCGCTTCTAGTATTGTTCAGAAAGAAATATAATACTCAAATGGAAACCAATGATTTAGTGTCACTATCTGATTTTTCCAAAGAGCAGATTTTTGCTCTCATACGGGAAACGAAGAAGATCAAAACGGAGAAGGATATTTATGCAAAGTCTAAACCTCTCGCAGGGAAGACCCTGGCCCTCATTTTTCAAAAGCCTTCTACCAGAACCCTAGTCTCATTCGCCGCTGGAATGGCGCAACTGGGAGGAAGTCCGCTTATCCTGAACCCACAAGACCTCCAACTGAAAAGAGGTGAAACTTTGACCGATACGGCTAAGATCCTTTCACGCTACGTGGATGCGATCATGATCCGCGCAAACAAACATGAAGACGTTCAGGAAATTGCCCGTAACTCCACGATTCCCGTGATCAACGGTCTGACGGACAAGGAACACCCCTGCCAGGTCTTAAGCGATCTCTTCACAATCGTTGAACAGAAAAAGCTCTCCACACCGGAAGATTTGAAAGGGATCAAGATCAGCTACGTGGGCGACGGAAACAACATGGCTCATTCCTGGATCCTGGCGGCCGCGCTTCTAGGGATGGAAATTGTGGTTTCTTCTCCCAAAAACTATACCGCTGAGAAAGAATTTGTCCAAAAGGGAATAGAACTTGCAAAAATAAGCGGCGGGAAAATTTCTTTAGAAAGCGATCCCATGGCCGCCGTCTCCAACACGGACATTATTTATACCGATGTCTGGGCTTCCATGGGAAAAGATGAAGAGAGGGACCATCGAAAACAGATTTTCACGCAGTATCAGGTGAACATGGCTCTGCTCGCGTTTGCGAAACCGGACGTTTCCGTTATGCACTGTCTTCCCGCGCACCGCGGGGAAGAGATTACGGAAGAAGTAATGGACGGACCGCGTTCCATCATATTTGAGCAGGCGGAAAACAGGCTCCACATGCAACAAGCGATCCTCTTGCACTTGCTGCGCGCCTAGGGACTGTTGCGAAACACCGTCATTCCCGCGAAAGCGGGAATCCAGAGAAGAAATTCCGCGGCTAGATTCCCGCTTTCGCGGGAATGACGACAAAAATGCCCGTTTCGCAACAGTCTCCCCTAGCCAGACTTTTTTATTCCTTTCTGGAACCGATACCAAGCGGGATACCAAGGCTGCAGTTTCTTCCAGAAACCAAGCAGAGAAGTCGAAGGGAAAACCTGAATTCGCATCAAGTCAAAAATATCCTCCCCTTCCTCGAAGTTTCTGTCTCCCGCAAAGGCGCAGGAGTATCCCGCATCCTTTACGAGCTGTTTGGACTGAGAATTTAGTCGTGAATAAGGATAACAGAACGGAATATCCAGCCGGGACGTTAAATCCTGCACTTTTTCTTTAGAAACCAGCAACTCCCTCTTGGTAACCTCAGAATCCGCCTGACTTAAATCCAAATGGCCTGCCGTGTGAGAACCGAACTGAATACCGGACAAATGCATCTCTTCGATTTGAGACTCATTCAATAATGATAGAGATCCTGAATCCCAATCATTTTTCTTGCCGATAGAATCCGTCACCAAAAATAGTGTGGCTGTCATAGAAAACTGTTTCAAGAGGGGGAACGCATAGAGATAATTATCTTCGTATCCATCGTCAAAGGTTAGAAGCGCTGATTTGCGCGGCGGATTCTTGCGGGATTGCCGATAGGCAACTAAATCCTGAGGAGTGATTGAGCGATAACCCAAAAACTTCAGCAATCGTAACTGTCTCTTAAACTGATCCGGCGTCACGCAGAGAGAAGGAGAATCTATCCCTCTTTCAAAAACAGGACAGACCCTGTGGTAGCAAAGTACAGGAATCCACACCCTCTCTGCGGGGTTCAACGGAGAACCTCTTCGTATACTTGTAATACCTGATCCGCCACACGATCTGCCTGAAACTTTTCCCGAACTATTCTCCGTCCCCACTGGGAAAGGGTAGCGCGGCCTTCTTTATCCTGCAAGATCGCGCTTATTTCTTCGATCATATTTTTCTTATCCTGTCCCAAAAACAGGTTCCATTCACCGCAATCTCCAAAATTAGAGTCGAAAGCTTTCTCAAAGTTTTCCGGTGTCAGAACCCCGGGAGCGCTGGATTCTCCTATGGAAAAGACAGGTCTTGCGCAGGACATCGCTTCCAGAGTGACCCTGCCCGACCCCACGACCAGCGTGGCCTGCCGATACTGTGAGACGAGATCCCTGTTCCCTTCTTCAATCGAAACGCTTTCCCTTCGACAAATTCTATTGAATTCTGCGACTAAGGCTTTATCCTCTTTCGAGGCGGGAGAGGAGCATATCTGAAAAGAACTCTCGGGAAACCTTCGCGCCAGATCCGGGAATATCTCCCGGAGCAAGAAACGGATCACGTTCCCTTTCTGACCGCTAAACCTTCCCACAAACAGAATCCTAAATCCGTTTTCCTGTCTTTCCGGGGACGGAGAAAACTTCTCGGAATCAATGCCGTTAGGCGCCATTCGAATCGTCCCAGGGGGACGACGGATGTCAAAAACCAGATACCGTTCCAAATAAGGGCAGACGGCTATTGTCTTTTCTCCCAGGCAAGGTAAAGTCCTGGCGGCAAAATGGTTTCGCCACCTCCCATGCACAGTCACAACTATGGGGACAGACTTGCCTGCGGCAAAATAGCTGACCAGATTGGCGGCTCTGGAATGAGAGTGAACCAGATCAATCCTCTCGTCCCGAATGATCTTTCTGAGCGAGAAAACGTTCTGTATGCGGCCTAAAGTGCTGGTATTCCGGGTATGGAGGGGTAGGGAATAATACTTAAAAGAACCCGTTTCTTGGAGTTTTTCTGAGACAAAAACAATAGAATGACCCTTTTTCTGTAGAGAAGAGGCCAAAGTCAAGGCATAGGTCTCAGCCCCTGTCAGTTCAACCTGAGAAAGAACGTATAGTATTTTCATGTGAAACAATTGGAGCCTTTTACGGCAAAAAGAGGGCTAAAAAGCTGTTTCAACCCGACTTTTGCATTAGGAAATGAGAACCGAGACGAAAAATATGGGTCAGATTTTGGCACAAAAAAGTGAGAGCGTACTCTGGAGTACGGTCGAACTTTTTTGTGACGAAAGATGACCCATATTTTTCGTCGAATTCCATTTCCTAATGCAAAATTCGGGTTTAGGGGATAACCTTGTTGAGGGGGTACTCGATGATACCTTCCGCGCCTGCCCGTTTCAGGTCAGGAAGTATCTTTTTGACCTGATTTTCTTCCATAATCACTTCCAGAGCCATCCAACCGGGAAGAGTAAGCCTGGAAACCGTAGGCTTTTTGAGGGCAGGGAGAATAGCCATGATAGAGGCAAGGTTTTTCTCTTCCATGTTCATTTTTAGACCCACCATCCCCTCCGCGGCTAAAGCTCCTTTTAGGAGAATGGCTATATTTTCTATCTTTTTCTTTTTCCAAGGATCTTTCAAAGCGTTGGCATTGGCGATAAACCGGGTTGTGGAAGAAAGCAGCTCAGATACGATGCGCAAATTATTGGCCCGCAAGCTGGAACCTGTTTCTGTAAGTTCTACGATCGCGTCCACCAGATAACCCGCTTTTGCTTCCGTGGCTCCCCAAGAAAATTCCACTTCCGCTTTAACCCCGTTCTTTTTGAGGTACCCTTTCACCAAATTGACGGCTTCAGTCGCAATCCGTTTTCCCTGGAGATCCTTGACGCTCTTGATGGATGAAGATTCAGGCACTGCCAGTACCCACCGTACCGGCCTAAATCCAGACTTCGCGTACACTAACTCGCAGATTTCCTGTACTTTCGCTCCCGTTTCCACAATCCAATCGTAACCTGTCAGACCGCAGTCAAACGTGCCGTCTTCCACGTACTTGGCCATTTCTTGGGAGCGAACCATCATGACGTCCAGCTCGTCATCGTCCGTGCTTGGGAAATAGGACCTATCGGAAATATAAATGCGGATCCCAGCCTTACGAAAAAGTTCGGAAGTGGACTCCTGCAAACTCCCTTTAGGAAACCCCAATTTTAGTTTATTCATGTCCTCGTGATTGTACAACTCCACCCCCCCATAAGTCAATTTGACGTGATCAGGCCAAAATGTCCTTTCTGATTTTCTGGCTCTCTTCTTTTCCACAGAGTTTTTCAACAATCGAAAGCGCGAATTCAACCGCGGTTCCGGGACCTTTGCTCGTGATGATATTCCCATCGATCACAACTTTTTGATCCACGTAACGGACATTTTTGTCAAACCCGCTTTCCATTCCCTGATAGCAAGTCGCGGATTTTCCGTTTAGAATCCCCGTTGGAGAAAGAACTAAAACGGGCGAAGCGCAAATCGCGTAGACTCCCTTCCCTTTTTTGTGCTGCTGCAATATCAAATCCTTTACTTTTTTGGATTCCGCAAGGTTTTGAGCGCCAACCCCGCCGCCGGGAAGGAGGAGCGCGTCAAAATCGCCCGACACTTGACTGAGCAGAACGTCCGTGGAAACAGTTACGCCTCGGGCGCTTTTGATCGCGGATCCAGAAAGGCCGGCGATCGTGACTTCCAACCCTGCGCGGCGCAGGATATCCATCGGCGCGATCGCTTCCATCTCTTCAAATCCATCCGCAAGGATCAATAACACTTTTTTCCCCATGACACACCTCCTTACCCACAAGTTTTTTCGCCCTGTATTCTCTGCCCACACTTGTGAAGGACATTCTAATTGTAATAACATTATTCTTATGAAACAACAACGAATTATAATCCAGCGCAGCCAGGAACGTTTCCATACGCTGAACCAGTGGCTGAAGTCTTACCACAGTTTCAGTTTTGGCCTTCACTACAATCCGACCAACACCCACCACGGCTTACTCCTCGTGAACAACGAAGATTGGATCAAACCGGGCACAGGATTTGGAATGCACCGCCATCAAGACATGGAGATCGTCACCTGGGTTTTAGAAGGCGAACTGGAACATCAGGACTCCGAAGGAAACAAAGGAATCCTCTACCCGGGATTAGTTCAACGCATGAGCGCCGGCAGTGGAATTTTTCATTCGGAAATGAATCCAAACAAAAACAAAGATGTTCATCTCCTTCAAATGTGGGTAACGCCGGACACTGAAGGCATCAAACCCGGTTACGAACAGTGTGATATCTCGCCTCAACTCAATAATGGAGGACTTATCCCTGTTGCATCGGGACGTGGTCATCCTGCAGCCATATCCATTCGCCAAAAGGGAGCCGTGCTGTGGGCAGGGCGATTAAAGCAGGGAGAAATTGTTCAAGTTCCGGATGCTCGCCATGTTCATATTCATATTGCCAGAGGCGCAACAGATCTGGAAGGAGCAGGCCTTCTCTCCGAAGGCGATGCTGTCCGCCTAACAGATGCCGGCTCGCCGCAGATGACAGCAGACCTTCAAACTGGCTCCGAAGTGCTGATATGGGAAACGCATTAGTTTGAGTTTGTGCCGGGATATCTTTTAATATTATTTTGTATCATGTATGCTAATATGGTTTGAATATTTCATAAACACCCATTAGGAGGATTAATCATGTCTATTGTGTCGGAATCAGAATATAAGGGAAATCCCATGCTCGTCATTAAAAACTCGGAAGAGGACAAATTTCCTTTTCAATTTGGTCTTAAAAAGGCAAAATTAATACTAGAAAATATTGAAAATATCAAGCAATTCGTAGAAAAGTACCAATAAAAAATGGGGGGACACAATACTTAATTCCGTAGGACATGTCCCCAATTCTCTTATTTCGTATGGAATTAAGTATTGTGTCCTCTTATTCCTCCCCTTATTTTTTCTAAATTTCCAATCATGAAAACGCTTTGGTTTGTACGCGGCGATATTGACGGTTTTTTCGGACTGTTCATTGATAACCTGTTACAACTCATGTTGATCAATGTGTTGTGCCGATACGCCTGCGGTCTACCCGAAGAGCTGGTGACAGGCCGTATTCTGCCGGGCGCCGCGGTCTCCATACTGGTGGGGAACCTCTTTTATGCGTGGCAGGCGTACCGTCTGATGAAGAGCACAGGCCGCACGGACGTGACAGCCCTGCCTTATGGAATCAACACGGTCAGCCTCTTGGCCTACGTTTTTCTCATCATGGCGCCCATCTACCAGGAAACCGGAAATCCGTATCTTGCCTGGCAAGCAGGTTTGTTTGCCTGTTTTTTGAGCGCAGTGATGGAAATCGCAGGCGCCTTCGTTGGAGACTGGGTTCGCCGCCACACGCCGCGCGCCGCCTTGCTCTGCGCTCTGGCCGGCATCGCCATCACGTTTATTTCCATGGGTTTCATTTTTCAAATTTTTAGTTCGCCCGCCATTGCCTTAATTCCAATGATGATGATCCTGATTGCCTACACTTCGCGCGTGAAAATGCCTTTAGGTCTCCCGGGTGGATTCCTGGCAGTCCTAACTGGAACAGCTCTGGCTTGGGGCCTGCGCCCGTTTGGACTCTCCTCTTTTGTTCCCTCCGTAGAAAAAACAGCATTGGGATTGCATCTGCCCACGCCCGCTTTATCGGACATTTTTGCCCTCATCAGCAGTCCGCACGGCTGGAAATACCTCTCGGTAATTTTTCCCATGGGCCTTTTTAACGTGGTTGGTTCCCTGCAAAATCTGGAAAGCGCGGAGGCGGCCGGCGACCGATTCGAAACCAAACCTTCTCTATTGGCCAACGGTTTCGGCGGGTTGGCCGCGGCGTTTTTCGGCAGCGCTTTTCCCACAACCATCTACATTGGCCATCCCGCATGGAAAGCCATGGGCGCAAGGGCCGGCTACTCCATCTTAAACGGCATCGTCATCACCGTGATTTGTTTGTTGGGCGCGGTGGGACTCGTACTCAAGATCATTCCCCTGGAAGCGACTTTGGGCATACTCTTGTGGATCGGCATTGCGATCACCTCGCAGGCCTTTCGGGACGTGCCTCGCCAACAAACATTGGCGGTTGCTTTTGGACTGATCCCCTGTCTAGCGGCATGGGCTCTGCTTCTGGTAGAAACCAGCCTACGCAAGGCGGGGAAAACACTCTATGAGATGGTTCCAACCTTCGGCAGCGATCTTTACATTCACGGCATCTTCTCCCTCAACCAGGGTTTTCTTCTGACCTCCATGATCTTTGCCACCGTGATGGTCTATCTCATCGAAAAGGAACTGTTGAAGGCGGCAGCCTGGATGACGGTGGCATCCGGCTTATCCGCTGTAGGACTGATTCATGCCTACACCCTCACGCCCACAGGACTAAAAAACAAGTTTGGGATTCTAGCCGCCCCTGACTTTGCCTTCTCCTACGGAGTCGTGGCTCTTTTATTGATATTCCTTCACATCACTCGAGAACGTAATAACCCATGAAAAACAGCCGCATGATTGATGATAAGGAATGGTAAATGACATTTACTATAATAACCAGCACAGAAAAGAAATAAATGCAGGAGGGGTGGCCGAGCGGCCTAAGGCGGCGGTATGCTAATTCTAAAGAAGCTCGAACCCACACACGCTTTTCGACGACAGCGCTTCCGCCAATTCCCCTCAATTCCTACCACTTT
>JACPSV010000241.1 GCA_016193115.1 Elusimicrobiota bacterium | reverse complement strand
AGACCGCTCTGGCAGAGGGAACCGACTCTTTTTTGACCGGAGCTGAGTGCAAGGTTTCCCTCTCAAACAAGGATCCCTGCCCCACGATCGCCTCTTCTCTCACTTTAGATGATATCTGCAGGACCCGTTCCATGTCCCCCACAAGTTGAGGGCGCACCTCCGTAATGGGTTCCCCGCAAAAGTCAAACGCGCCCGCTTTAATCAGGGACTCAATCACCTTTTTGTTGACGATCTTCGTATCCACCCGAGCACAAAAATCCTGGAAGGAGAGAAAGGATCCTTTCTGGCGCGCCCTTAAAATTTCTTCCACCGCCCCTTCTCCCACATTTTTGACCGCGGCTAAACCAAAGAGAATCCGGACGTTTCCATTCACAGCCGTCAGACTGAAAGGAGCGATGGAACATTGGACGTTGGGAGGCAAAATTTCGATTCCCATCTTTTGCGCGTCCCCAATGTATTCCACCATTTTGTTCCCCTCTTCCCGAGCCAGAGTCGTATGCCCTATGAGAGATGAGATCAAGACCGCCATGTACTCGTGTAAAACGTCCGCCTGGCCAGCCGTGAAACCCGCAATCACCCGCGAGATCTGCATGACCTGCTCCTGATACACGATGATTCCGTACGTTTCCTTGACGATCGGTTCCATGCTGGGATGATCGTACTTGAACTTGCTATGAGCGTGCCTGCGCGCGACGAAATCGTTCAACATTCCGCTGCCCATGGGTCCCGGCCTGTACAAAGAGACCAAAGCAATGATGTCTTCCAAACTGTTCGGTTTCAATTTTCGCAGAAGATCTCTCATCCCGCTTGATTCCAGCTGGAATATCCCTACCGTCTTGGCCTCTTCCAAAAGTTTGAAAGTTTTGGCGTCCACCAAAGGAATTTTGCTTAGATCGAAGTCGGGTTTGTGCCTTTCTCTGACCATTTTTTCTGTTTGGTGCAGTACCGTCAGGGTTCGTAAACCCAGAAAATCCATTTTTAAGATGCCCAGTCGCAAAAGACCCTCGTCATTGTATTGCGTAGTCGTCACATCGTTGCTTCCCTTGGCTACGGGAACGTAAGAGGCGATGTCCCGATTCTGGTCGGTCGGCACGATCACGATGCCGGCCGCGTGCACACCCGTATGCCGCTTCAACCCTTCCAACTTTTGTGACACGTCCATCAGTTTTTTGACGTCCGGACTGTTCTGATACAAAGATTTGAGCTCCGGCACCTGTTTTAGAGCGGCGGAGATTGTCATGCCCAATTCCTTCGGAATCATCTTGGCGATACGGTCGCATTCCGTTAACGGCATTTGCAATACCCTGCCCACATCCCGAACGACGAGACGAGCCATCATGGAACCAAACGTGATGATTTGAGCCACAGACTCCTTGCCGTACTTCTCTCTGACGTAGCGGATCACCTTTTCCCTGCCGTCATCGGAGAAATCAATGTCCAGGTCAGGCATGGTCCGCCGGTCCGGATTTAAGAATCTTTCAAAGAGAAGTCCGTATTTCAAGGGATCAATGTGCGTGATCTCCAGGGCATAGCTCACCAGAATGCCCGCCCCTGATCCACGTCCCGGCCCAACAGGAATACCTTCCCTGTGAGCAAACCCCACGAAGTCCCAGACAATCAGAAAATAGGCGGAAAAGCCCATCTTCCGAATGACCGCAAGTTCCTCATCCAGACGGTTCTTACATTGTGGAGTCATCTGACCGTACCTCTTTCGAATCCCGTCTAAACAGAGTTTCTCTAAGTAGGAGTCCATGGTTTCGCCTGCCGGCACCTGGTAGTGAGGCAATAGGATACGATCAAACTTGATCTCCACATTGCATTGAGAAGCAATCTCCAGCGTAGAACGGATGGCGTCCGGTACTTCGGCAAAAACCTTCTCCATCTCTTGAGGCGACTTATAGTAGAACTCTTCCGTCGCGTACTTCATGCGATTCGTGTCGCTGTAGACTCGTCCCGTACCGATACAGAGAAGAACGTCGTGCGCGAAAGCGTCCTCTTTCTTTAAATAATGGCAGTCGTTGGTGGCAACCAGAGGGATCCCCGTCTGCTTGGAAATTTCTATCAGAGCTCTGTCCACAATCCTCTGGTTCTGAATGCCGTGATCCATGATCTCTAAATAGAAATTTCCTTTACCCAGTGTTTCCTCATATTTGCCGGCTAACTCTTTTGCCTGCTCTAAATTTCCCGAGAGAATGGTCTCCGCCATCTTACCTTTCAGACAGCCGGAGAGAGCCACAATGCCTTCATGGTACTTTTCCAACAATTCCCAATCCACGCGGGGCTTATAATAAAACCCTTCCAAGTAAGAGAGAGAAGTCAATTTCATCAGGTTGGCGTACCCTTGCTCATTCTTAGCGAGTAAGGTGAGGTGGTTATTGGAGCTGGAGAGGTTCCCGGACCTCTCCAACCGCGATTTGGGCGCGACATAGGCTTCCATTCCTATGATCGGCTTGAGTCCTTCTTCCTGGCAGGAGCGATAGAATTCTATCGCTCCGAACATGTTCCCATGATCCGTCATGGCAACCGCCGGCATGTGGGAACTGGCGACGAACCGAATCAAATCGGAAGGTTTGCCTTTATCGTCCATGACGCGACAAGCCCCATCCAACAAGGAATACTCCGTATGGGCATGCAAATGAACAAACTGAGATTTATTAACCATGGTTAAATTATCTTATAGACAAGAAGATTTCCGTTTGCTGTTCTGATTAAGGCTTCGCTGTACCGGCTTAAAAACTCGGAATAGAGTTCCCCTTTCTTGGGATCAAGACTTACAATTCCGGATGGGTTCATGATCAGGTGAGTCACCCCTTTTTCCTTCAATATAGCATAAAAACCTCGCGCATCGTCAACCTTAGAAATCCAATCTTCAAACTGCGTGCGATCGTAACCGGAGGCGGCATAAAATCTTCTGCGAAAACCCGCCGCCCTTCTTTCTCCCACAAACAGAAGACGGCTTCCCTGAGGGATATTT
>JACPSV010000085.1:1400-11749 GCA_016193115.1 Elusimicrobiota bacterium | reverse complement strand
TCTGCCCTTCGGAAAGTAGAGCCGCCAAATCGTCGTCAAAGACATATTTCTTCTTATCCGCCAAAATTTTAAACTTCTCAAACAAGAGATCTAAATCTTTGGCAGTGAGATCAAATCCCAGATGTTTGAGACGGTTGTTCAACCCGTTCCGTCCGGAACGCGCCGTGAGAAGAAGCACGCTTTCTTCAATGCCCACGTCTTTAGGGTCCATGATCTCGTAAGTCATCCTATGTTTAAGCATCCCGTCCTGATGGATTCCGGAAGAATGGGAAAATGCGTTCGTCCCCACAATCGCTTTGTTCGGCTGAACCGTCACGCCCGTAATCTGACTGACCAGACGACTGGAACGATAGATTTCCTTTGTCTCCACGCCGGTTTCCACATGAAACAGGTCAGGTCTGGTTTTTAAGATCATGACAATCTCTTCCAAAGAGGCGTTGCCGGCGCGTTCTCCCAGCCCGTTGATCGTACACTCGACTTGCCGTGCGCCGTTTAAGACAGCCGCCAACGAGTTGGACACGGCCAACCCCAAATCGTTGTGACAATGGACGGAAAGAACGGTTTTACGAATGTTGGGAACTTTTTCAAATAGGTTCTTGATCAATAAACCAAACTCTACGGGAGCGGAGTATCCCACCGTGTCGGGAACATTCACGGTCGAGGCGCCCGCGTCAATCACGGCGGTAACCACCTGCACCAGAAAATTGAAGTCGGACCGCACCGCGTCTTCCGGTGAAAACTCCACGTTTTCCGTATATTTGCGAGCGTGCTTAACCATCTCCACGGCTCTTTCCAGAACCTGACCACGGGTCATTTTGAGCTTGAATTTCATGTGCACGTCGGACGTGGCGAGAAACGTGTGGATGCGCGGAAACTTCGCCTCTTTGACGGCGTTCCAGCAGGCATCAATGTCGGCGGGAATGGCGCGGGCCAGACCGCAAATCTGGGGTACATGATCGCTCTTCTTGCCGCGACCCACAGTCTCCGCAATCGTTTGGACCGCCTTAAAATCGCCCGGAGAAGAGATCGGGAAACCAGCTTCCAGAACGTCCACTTTCAAGCGCGCCAGTTGGTGGGCGACTTCCAACTTTTCTTTGGCGTCCATGCTGCAACCCGGGGACTGTTCCCCGTCCCGCAACGTCGTATCAAAAATGGTGACTTTATCTCTCATTGGTTTGCTTTTCTCTTTATTTCCCAGGAGTTCCCGCTGGGCGTTTCTATGGACAAATCTTTTTCTTTTTCTTTTTCTTTGGGATGGTACCGGGTCGCGCGCCAAAAAGTCTCTAAAATTCCGGAACAGATGTAAGCGCAAAAGAGAATAAAGATCGTGTTCTGGGGATAGACATAGATCATGAGACACACAAGAACCGAAGTGAGAAACGTCCTCAAAGAGCGCGGCTTAATTAAGCTCCCTTTCTTAAAAGAACTGTAGCGCACTTCCGAAACCATCAGGATGCTCAGGACAAATAAGATGCCGGGAAGAAGATGATAAAACGCGGGCACCTGCCGCATGACCAGTTGAATTGTCCGCGCCTTTTTTCCTTCCGCCCAAATGTCATAGAGGACTACAAAAGAGGCCAGAATCCCTCCCGCAGCCGGAATCGGCAACCCAACAAAGTAGGGAGCCTGGTCTTTTTCAAACAAGGACTTTAGGTTGAACCGCGCTAACCTCAACGCCCCGCAGATAATGTAAAGCAGAGCGATCGCAAAACCAATGCGGCCCCGGTCCCGCAAAACCAGCATGTACATGAGAATGGCAGGCGCAATGCCAAAAGATATCCAATCGGACAGAGAATCAAACTCGATGCCAAACTTAGAGGTGCTTTTAGTCCAACGCGCCACGCGCCCGTCAAAAACGTCCATCAAAATAGCGGCTAAAATCGCCCATGCAGCCACGTTCCACTGTTCGCGGATGGAAGCGACGATCGAATAAAAACCCAACGCCATGTTGATGGCCGTCAGGGTACTGGGAATCAAATAGACACCGCTTTTCATGGTTTCAGAATGGCTACGACGCTCACTCCTCCCACGACTTTTTCGCCCGGGGATACACACAATTCTACATTTTTTGGCAGAAATAAATCCACTTGGGAACCGAACCGTATGAGACCGATCCTTTGGCCGGCCGTCACGCTCTCTCCTTTTCGAACCCAACAGACGATCCGCCGGGCTATCAGACCCGCGATCTGTTTCACGGCGATCTGGAGATTCCCGTTTTGGATCAGAACGCTGTTACTCTCATTCTCCGAAGAGGCCTTGGGATGGCGCGCGTCCAGAAATTTTCCTTTGTGGTAGTCAATCGCAAGCACGTCGCCTGCCAGGGGTGAACGTTGGACATGGACGTCGAATATGGAGAGAAAAATCTTGACGACTTTTGCGGATCCGTTCCAGTAGGGCGAAGGTTCTTCCGTCACCTCCAAAATTTTTCCGTCTCCTGGAGACAGAACCACCGATGGATCGGAAGAAATTTCTCTCTCCGGATCACGGAAGAAAAAAACGCAAAAAAAACCTAAAATCAGGAAAAGCGCGCCTAGAAAACGCGCTAGAGAATAAGGAATGAAGAGAAGAATGGACCCGCTGAGAAAAAAACCAACTACGAAGGGGAGTCCTTCCCGGGAGAGAGGTAAAGTCTTAGGATTAACGTTCACTGCCTGAAAGGACTGTGACAGTTCCTCCGGCTGCAACGATCTTTTCTCTAGCAGATTGCGAAAAAACCTGGGCAGAAACTTGGAGAGGTTTCTCCAATTTTCCTTTCCCTAAAATTTTAAGAGGGAGACTCCGTTTAAGAATCCCTTTCTCAATTAGGATTTGGGGTGTGACCTCAGATTTGGGCTGAAAACTCTGGTCCAACAGATCCAGATTGACCACCGAAAAATATTTTGGAAAAGGAACGGAAAAGCCCCTTTTCGGGATGCGGCGTAGAAGAGGCATCTGCCCTCCTTCAAACCCGATCATCTTGCTGTCTCCCCGGCGGGAACGCTGACCTTTCATCCCGCGGGTTGCATGGCGTCCATGCCCGGAACCGACCCCGCGCCCGACAACTTTTCTGCGGTGATGAGATCCGGGAGCAGGGGACAAATGAGACAAATCCAACGCAAGAGACATGGGTCAGACCTCCGCCAACTCTTTGTTTCTTAGTTTAGCGACGCTCTCTTTAGAGCGTAGGCTGCCCAGGGCCTGCATCGTCGCATAGACCAGATTGAACGCGTTGGAAGAGCCCAGAGACTTCGTTAAAATGTCTTTCACGCCTACCGCTTCCAACACGGCGCGCACGGCGCCCCCTGCCACAACTCCGGTTCCGGGAGCCGCCGGTTTCATAAAAATTCTTCCCGCTCCAAACTCGCCAATGATCTCATGCGGAATCGTCGTACCGACTAATGGCACCTCAATTAAATCTTTTCGCGCGCGCGCAGAGGCCTTCGCGATGGCCGCCTGAACTTCCCGCGCCTTGCCCAGAGAAACGCCCACGTGTTTGGCTCCGTCCCCAACCACAACCAGATACCGCCACGATCAAACACGACTTGTTTGACGCCGGCGCTCAAAGCTCTCTCGGCCACCAATTTTCCCACCAGTCGAGCGGCCTCCGCGTTGCCTGTAGACTTGACTGCCTTCTGCACCTGGTCGTCCTGAGAAGAAGCGGAAACGATCGTCTTGGATTGGGCGTCGTCAATGACCTGAGCATAGATATGTTTCAAACTGCGATACACGGAAAGGCGCGGACGCAGGGAAGTGCCCTCAATTTTGCGGCGCACCCGATCCTTTCTAAAATGGTACCTTTCTAAATCGGAGATTGTCACTTCTTAGCTCCTCCTCCGGCGCTACCACCGGCGCCGACAGCACCTGCGGCTTTACCCGCTTTTCTCAAGATATGTTCTCCATGGTAACGTATTCCTTTTCCTTTGTAGGGTTCCGGCGGGCGCAGGGAACGGATCTGAGCGGCCACGATTCCCAAAAGCTCTTTGTCCGGCGACTGCAAGCTGACAAACGTTTGTTTAGCGTCTACGGAAAATTGCACTTTCTCCGGCACCTTAAAATCAATGGGATGAGAGAATCCAAGCTGCAGATTCAAGATCTGTCCGTTTTTGGACGCGCGATATCCCACACCCTGAATTTCCAAATCTTTTTTCCAGGGCTGGACCACTCCCTGAACCATCTGCGCGACTAAATTTCGAGTCAGTCCATGCAAGGCAGAAACCCCTTCCACGGCAGGATCCTGGACAGCCACCTTGATCTGCCCCTGATCCACGGAAATCCCTATCCCTTGGGGCACTTTGCGGGAGAGAGTTCCGCCCGGACCTTTTACCTCAATCGAGGCGTCCCGCACTTGGACGGCGACTTTTTCCGGAACGGCAATCGGTTTTAATCCTATGCGACTCATTTTAGTTTACCAAACGTTGCAGAGCACTTCTCCGCCCACTTTCTCTCCCCGCGCCTTGCGGTGAGTCATCAACCCTTTGGATGTGGAAAGAATGGAAATCCCCATCCCTCCGCCCACTTTCTTAAACTCTCTCCAACTTTCATACACTCTCAAACCGGGCCGGGAAATTCTTTGAATCCCCTGGATCACGGGCTTTCGGTCATCGGAATATTTTAATTGAATCCTCAACAACTGTTTCTGGTTTTCTTCCAGAACTCTAAAGTTCTGGATGTAGCCCTCCTCCTTCAAAATGCGGGCCAACCCGTTCTTAATCTTGGAAAACGGGACGTCCGCTTTTTCCAGCCCTTTCCGGCTGGCATTGCGAATAGAAGTTAAAAAGTCTGCTAGGGTATCCATAATATTTTCACCAACTCGATTTGCGTACGCCCGGGATTTCTCCCTTTAAGGCAAGATTTCTAAAACAAATTCGGCAAAGGCCAAAGTCGCGGTAAAACCCTCGGGCGCGTCCGCACTGAGAGCAGCGGTTCCTGTAGCGGGTTGCGTACTTGAGATGCTTGCGCATCTTTGCCATCCAGGCAATCGTAGCCATCTTAAATCGTCTCCTTTTTCTGATGTTTGCGAAACGGCAGTCCCAAATGACTTAAAAGAGCCCGCGCTTCCTCGTCAGACTTAGCCGTCGTGCCAACTGTAATATTCATGCCGCGTATCTTTGTGGATTTCTCCAGATCAATTTCCATAAATATGTGCTGCTCTTTCAGTCCTAAATTGTAGTTGCCATGCCCGTCAAAAGAATTGGGCTCAAACCCTCGAAAATCCCTGATTCTGGGCACGGCAATGGAAACCAGACGGTCAAAGAACTCATACATCCTCTGCTTGCGCATCGTCACCTGCACTCCGATCGGCATGCCTTGTCTCAACTTAAAGTTGGAGATGGATTTCTTGGCCCTCGCGACTCTGGGCTTTTGTCCTGTAATCGCCGAGATCTCTTCCAGAGCCGCGTCCACCGCTTTGATATCTTCGCGCGCGTCGGAAACGCCGACGTTCACCACAATTTTGTCCAGTCTGGGAACAGCCAGACCGTTCTTGTAGCCGAACTGGCTCATCAACTGAGGAACAACCTTCTCCCGGTAAAAACTCTTAAGCCGCGGAACCATATTTTTTTTCCTATTCAATCCTTTCCGAACAGTTTTTGCAGATCCGAACCTTGTCGCCGGAACCTAACACTTCTTTTTTTGACCGCGTGGGCGCGTCGCACTGGGGACAGATCAGCATCAATTTAGACTGGTGTAAAGGCATCTCTTTTTCTATAATGCCGCCGACTTTCTCCGCGGATCGCGCTCTCTGATGCCGTTTGGCCACGTTGATCTTGGATACAATAAAAAGCCCTTCGCCGGACGATTTCAGCACTTCCCCTCTCTTGCCTTTATCCTTCCCGCTTAAAACAATAACTTTATCTTTCTTTTTCAACCACATAATATTACACCACTTCCGGAGCCAAGGAGATGATTTTCAAAAAGTTTCTTTCTCTCAGCTCGCGCGCCACAGGACCAAAAATACGGGTCCCGCGCGGTTCTCCTTTGTCGTCCACAATGCAGGCGGCGTTGTCGTCAAACCGCACATAGGACCCATCCTCGCGCCGAAACTCTTTTCGCGTGCGCACAACCACGGCTTTAACCACGTCTCCCTTTTTAATGGCAGCGGTAGGCAAAGCGTCCTGAACGGAAGCCACAATTAAGTCTCCTAACCAAGCGTAACGGCGACGGGTTCCGCCCACAACGCGAAAACAACGCACCGTGCGCGCTCCAGAATTGTCCGCCACCTTCAAAATACACCGTTCCTGTATCATGGTTTTTGCAAGATTTCCACGATTTCCCAGCGTTTCAAACGGGAAAGCGGCCGGGTTTCCCGGATACGCACCTGAGCGCCCGCTTTAGATTCATTTTTTTCGTCATGCGCATAAAATTTTTTCCGAACGCGCAAAGTCTTGCCGTAAAAC
The DNA here is from genome assembly GCA_016193115.1 of Elusimicrobiota bacterium. GTDB lineage: Bacteria > Elusimicrobiota > Elusimicrobia > 2-02-FULL-39-32 > 2-02-FULL-39-32 > JACPSV01. The sequence continues at coordinate 5,375 of JACPSV010000085.1, read as the reverse complement.
GGATGACGCACCCTGCGCTCTACCTGCACGACCCGCGTTTTGTTCATTTTGTCTGAAAGTACTACCCCAACCCGTTCTTTAGTAATCAATTCCCCGCACCATCCTTCCCTTTGGACACCGCCGTTTCTCGTATCTCCGATTGCCGAATCCAGGTTAATATCTGCGCCCGATGGCGCCGCAACGACTGAATCTCCAACCCATTCTTTAGTGGAGACACCTTATGCTTAAATTGCAGCCGGAACATCTTTTCCTCACAGTCTCTCAACCGCACTTTGAGTTCCGAGACCGGCAGTTGGCTAACCTGATTCCGTTCTTCCCGTTTCATGGTTTCTTTCCTACAACATCTAAGGTAAAACCATTTCTTCGCTGATGCTCAGTCACTAATAAGCCTCTCTCTGAACGAACTTTGTAAAAATTGGCAGCTTGTGCGAGGCTAGGGTCATCGCCTCTTTGGCCACGTCCACAGGAACTCCTTCCAACTCAAACAGTATCCTTCCCGGTTTCACCACGGCAACCCAAAATTCCGGAGCGCCTTTACCTTTTCCCATGCGCGTTTCCGCAGGCTTCTTGGAGATAGGTTTGTCCGGAAACATGCGCACCCACAACTTCCCGCCTTTTTTAATGAAGCGGGTGAGCGCTACGCGCCCGGCTTCTATCTGGCGCGCCGTGATCCAGTGAGACTCTAAGGCTTTCAAACCGTACTCTCCAAAAGCAATCTCGTTGCCGCCTTTGGAAAATCCTTTGAGCCGTCCTCTCTGCGATTTTCTATATTTGACTCGTTTGGGCATTAGCACAACGCTACTCCTCGATTTCCCCGGGAATCGGAACCGGAATCACAGGTACTTCATCCTCGATCGGCAAAAGCGGCTCAACGTCCACGGGCTTCGACTTTTCCACAACCTTCGCCAACTCATCGACGCGCTCTTTTTCCACCAATTTTGCGGCCTCGTGCATGATTTCCCGTTCCGTCTTCTTAAAATGTTCCTTCTTAAAAATCCACACTTTTACCCCGATCCGTCCCATCTTGGTGTGGGCTTCCGTAAATCCGTAATCAATCTCCGCGCGAAACGTTTGCAAAGGCACGCGGCCTTCCCGCATCCATTCCCTGCGGGCGATCTCCGCCCCGCCCAATCTTCCGCCCACCATCACTTTGATTCCTTGCGCGCCGCCCTGCATGGTTCTTTCCATCGCTCTTTTGAGAGCGCGCCGGAAACTTGTATTTTTCTCCAACTGGAAAGCAATTCCTTCCGCCACTAACCGCGCGTCCAATTCCGGACGCTGGATCTCCAGAACGCTCACGTTGACAGCGCCTTTCAGACCCGTAATTTGTTCAATGTCGCGGATGATGTTTTCAATGTCCTGACCTTTTTTGCCGATCACAATCCCCGGCCGGGCCGAATAGATGTTCACCTTTAGGTATTTGCCCGCCCGTTCAATCAGAACGCGGGACACGGCGGCCAAACGCAGTTTTTCCCTCAGATATTTCCGGATTGTCTGGTCTTCCTCGATTAAAGCCGGCACGTCCCGCTTGGAAAACCATTTCGAATCCCAATCGGCGGTATAGCCCAGACGTATTCCCTTCGGATGAACTTTCTGACCCACGTTCTTATTTCCTCTCTTTTCCGTTTCCGTTATCGGAGACGACCACCGTCAAATGGCACGTCTTCCGCTTGTAAGTGGAACCGCGACCCATGGCATAGGCTCTCATGCGTTTCAAAACCGGACCCTGTCCCACCCATGCTTCCTGCACTTGCAGATTAGGGTTTTTGAGTTCCCTGTCCCCGGCGTTGGATGCGGCGCTTTTAATGGTTTTGGCCACAAGCAAGGATGCTTTCTTAGGCAAAAACCTTAAGATCTTGAGCGCTTCCGAAACTTTCTTGCGGCGAACCAGAGTCAGAACCTGGTTCACTTTACGGGGCGCATAACGAACGTAGTTAGAATGAGCGATGGATTCCATAAATTATGTGAGGGAGGCGGCTTCCTTCGTATGGGCTTCCCCGTGTCCTTTGAAAAATCGCGTAGGCGCAAACTCGCCTAAATGGTGTCCGACCATCTGTTCCGTCACATAGACCGGCGTAAACTTTCTTCCGTTATGCACCGCGAACGTGTGTCCGACAAAATCGGGACTGATGGCGCTGTCCCGAGCCCAGGTCTTAATCACTTTTTTTTCCAGAGATTGGTTCATCTTAAGAACTTTCTGTAAAAGCCGATCGTCAATGTAAGGGCCTTTCTTTGTGGATCTTGACATTATACAAGCACCTCTGATTCGGAACCGGATCTCTGTCTGCGGGTCACAATGAGCCAATCCCACACTTTCCGTTTGCGCGTCCTGTATCCTTTGGCGGGTTGACCCCACGGAGAGGACGGGTGATTGCCTCCCTTCGATTTGCCTCGCCCGCCGCCGTGCGGATGATCCACGGAATTCATGGCAGTGCCGCGAACGGTCGGTCGTATTCCCATATGACGCGACCGGCCGGCATTCCCGAGAGTGACATTCTCATGTTCCGCGTTTCCCACACGCCCGATGGTCGCCTTACAAAGCATGGAAATGAGACGCACCTCGCCGGAAGGCATTTTCAAAGTCGCGTACTTTCCCTCTTTAGCCATCAGCTGAGCCGCAGCTCCCGCGGACCGAACCAACTCCCCGCCGCGTCCGGGAACCATTTCCAGGTTATGCAGCATGGTTCCCACCGGGATATCCGAAATGGGTAACGCGTTCCCAGTTTTGATTTCCGCTTGCGGGCCGGAAAGAATGGTTTCTCCTACCTTCAAACCGTCCGGCTGCACAATATATCTCTTTTCCCCGTCCGCGTACTGCACCAAAGCAATTCGAGCGCTGCGGTTAGGATCGTATTCAATGGCCAACACCCGGCCGGGAACTCCGTCTTTGTCCCTCTTAAAATCGATGGTCCTATATTGGCGCTTATGACCCCCGCCCTGATGACGCACCATCACCTGTCCGGTATTGTTGCGTCCTCCTTTTTTAGGAAGAGGGACCAGAAGAGACTTTTCCGCGGTTTTCTTCGTGAGATCGGAAAAATCTTCCACCGTAATGAAACGGCGGGACGGCGTATAAGGATTAAATGTTTTAACGGGCATGGGAATTAACTCATCTCCTGTTCCATTTTAATGTCCTGACCCTTCTTGATAGTTACAATGGCTTTTTTCCAGTCGGGTCGTTTGCCTTGAGGTTTGCCCGCGGAAAGGCGTCGAAACTTTCCCCTAAAAATAGCCGTGCGCACTTTTTCCACGTCCACCTTAAATATCATTTCCACCGCGCGTCGGATATCCCCTTTGTTCGCGCGCGGGTCTACCCGAAAAACCACCTGATTGAATTTTTCTTTCAACTTCGTGGATCGTTCCGTTAGTAAAGGAGACTTTATCACCGACCACTCGTTTACAGAGATTGCAGCACCTCCGGACAGATCAAAATCTTTTTGGCCTGAAGCAAGTGGTAAGGATGCAAGTGGTTCCATTCGATCCAACTAAAATTTTTCAAATTTTTGGAGGCCTGAGATATTTTCTCGTCTCTTTTGTCCACCACTAAAAGCGAGGTTTCCGGCAGATTCAACTTTTTTATCCACTGCGCAATCTCTTTGGTTTTGCACTTTTCCAAAACAGGTTTTTCGGCAATCACGATCTCGCCGTTGGCGGCCTTCGCGCTTAAAACCTGGCGCAGAGCGCTTTTTACCTTGGCGTGCGGGAGATTTATAGAATAGTCCCGTGGTTTAGGCCCAAATATGATTCCGCCTTTTCTCCATAACGGCGACCGGGTCGATCCCGACCGCGCGCGGCCCGTATGTTTCTGTTTCCAGGGTTTGCGGCCGCCGCCCGTCACCTCGCTGCGCGTCAAAGAAGAATGGGTCCCCTTTCTCTGGTTGGCCAGATAAGCTCTCACCACTTCATGCACCAAATGAGGGTTCACCGCCTTGACCCCAAACATAGGATCGGGCAGGGATTTTGTCCCCACTGAAT
>JACPSV010000085.1:0-1360 GCA_016193115.1 Elusimicrobiota bacterium | reverse complement strand
TCCATAGAATCGCTCTTAATAAATTATTTTTTAGCCGCGGGTTTAGGAGGCGCTGACTTTTTGGTCGCCTGTTTCTTGGCGCTCTTGGCTGGCGCCATGGGAGGCCGTTTATGTTTCAAATGTTTGGTTGTTTCCTTCACCACTAACAGATTTCCTACGGGACCCGGGACCGCGCCTTTCACCATCAACCACTGATTCTCGCGGTCCACCTTCACGACTTCCAGGTTCTGCGTCGTAACCCAATCGCTTCCCATCCGTCCCGCCATGCGTGTCCCTTTCAGAACGCGTTGCGGCTGACCGGAACCGCCGCCACTGGAACCTCGGGACCGTTCTTTGTCCGAAGCGCCATGAGACGCAGGCAACCCTGCAAACCCATGCCGTTTCATCACTCCGGCAAACCCTTTCCCACGTGAAATTCCGGAGATGTCCACAATGTCTCCGGGAGAAAATATCTCGACAGAAAGTTTGGTTCCCGTTCTGAACTTCTCCGGAGTCTGCACCCTAAACTCTCTCAACCAACGCAGCGGAAGGATATCTTTCTTCTTAAACTGAGTGAGATACGCTTTGGTTAAATTCTTTTGTTTGCATTCCCCTATCCCTAACTGAACGGCATTATAACCATCGCTCTTCGCAGTCTTAACGTGGGTCAAAACACAGGAACTCGCGTCAATCACGGAGACAGGAATCACCTGCCCGCCTTCAGAATAAATGCCAGCCATGCCAACCTTTATTCCTAAGACAGTTTTCAAAGGAAAGGAGGCCGCATCCCATTTCTGTTCGGGTTCCTGCGCCACAACCGCCGCCGCAGGAGATTCCGGCGTATTTTCCGTGATATTTGTTTTTTCTTCAGTCATAAATTTGGGTTCACTATTCAGGTTTTGATCTCAACTTCTACACCCGCGGGCAAATCCAGCTTCATCAACTCTTCTACCGTCTTAGGCGTCGGATCCACAATGTCCACCAACCGTTTATGCACGCGCGTTTCAAATTGGTCCCGCGACTTTTTGTCCGTATGCGGAGACCTCAGGACCGTATATTTTTTAATTTGAATCGGCAACAGCACAGGTCCGGCAATCGTAGCTCCGGAACGGCGCACCGTCTCCACTATTTTTGCCAAAGAATCGTCCAACATTCTATGATCATACGCTCTCAAACGTATCCTAATTTTCTGCTGCGCGACAATTTTCTGTTCAGACATGTTTTTTACTCCAAAATTTCTATAACGACTCCCGCGCCTACGGTGTGGCCGCCCTCGCGGATAGCGAAACGCAACTGTTTCTCCATCGCCACGGGCGTAATCAGTTCCACTTCCACTTCCACGTTGTCTCCCGGCATCACCATCTCCACTCCCTGTTTCAAC
>JACPSV010000240.1 GCA_016193115.1 Elusimicrobiota bacterium | reverse complement strand
GGCGGACATCGCAGAGGGTGCATTTCCCGCAGAAGAGAACCCTGCGCATCCACAAACTGGGACTCTCGTTCCGCGACCTTCAACAAAGCCAGCGGTTGGAAAAGCTGGACTTGCACGCGCACCGCGTCCGGAAACTTTCGTTCAATCCGAACGGCGCGAATTTCCGGGAACCGCCGCCTCAAGTCCCGACCCAATTTGGAGGAAGAAAAACTGAATATCGTCTTCCCTTTTAAGAACCGCAGCCTCTCCGCAATTTTGGGAGTGTACACCTCCCCAGCGCTCACGCTTAAAGATTTTACCATAAAAGTGTCGGAAAGGAACAGAAGACGGTACGCGCGATGCCCCACAAAACCGAGAATCCCCATCAGAAAAACGAACTTAAAAAATCCGAGCGATCTCCTCCATAGGAGTCGCCACATTTCCTTGCGGACTTTTTCCCTCAATATGACTTTCTGTTTTATGTGCCTCATTGTTTAGGGTTGAGAGAGCATCGAACCATTTCAAAAATCATCTCCGAGAAAGAGAACCCCGCCGCACGGGCCGCTTCAGGGAAGAGAGACGTCTCCGTCAGGCCGGGGATCGAGTTTAGTTCCAAAACCCACGGGGATCCGTTTCCATCCACGATAAAATCCACGCGGGAAAAAGCCCTGCAACCTAACGCGGCATGCGCTTTCAACGCAATCTCAGAAACTTGTTGCGCTACTTTCGCCGGGATCCTCGCGGGAAGAATATGGCGGGACATCCCCTGGACATACTTGGACGTGTAATCATAGAACGCATGTTTAGGCAGGATCTCAATTAAAGGCAGAGCCCGATCGCCCAACACCGCAGCCGTGATCTCTTTTCCCTTTACGAATTTCTCCAGCAAAACTTCTTGGGAATATTTTATGGCCGTTTGAAACGCGCTTTTCACCTCTTCGCGTTTGTGCGCCACGGTGACGCCGATGGCGGATCCTCCGTCCACCGGCTTGATCACAGCCGGCAAAGAGAAAGAAACCGGCCACGACCTCGTGACCCTAAAAGGCGGAGTGGGAATCCCATGTTTCTGGAACACGGTTTTAGAAACGGATTTGTTCATCGAAAGCGCGCTGGCTAAAACTCCCGAACCGGAGTAAGGTATTTTTAGCAACTCGCAGAGCCCTTGCGCCGTCCCGTCTTCTCCCCATTTTCCGTGCAGAGCGATGAAACAGAAGTCAGCCCGGCTTTTTCGGATTTTCTCCGCAACCGAGGAATTCATTTCAATTCCCACCGCGGAGACGTTTCTTTCCCGAAAAGCTTTTAAGACTGCGGCTCCGGTCTTTCGGGAAATGGGCGCTTCTTCAGACCAACCGCCATAAAGGACAGCGACGCGTTTATTTTGAATCCAGCGACCGAAATTTTTCATGGGTTCAAAAAGCCGACGATTTTAATTTCGGGTTCCAAAGCGACGCCAAACTTTTCTTGAACCGTCCTTTGGATTTCAGAGATCAGGGATTGAACATCCCGGGCGGTTGCTCCCCCGCAATTGACGATAAAGTTGGCATGTTTGGGAGAGACAAGAGCATTGCCGATCCTCCTGCCTTTCAAACCCGCCTTCTCAATCAGTTCCCCGGCAAAATGTCCCTTAGGGTTGCGAAAAACCGAACCGACGTTCTGGCTGCCGACAGGCTGTGTTTTGAGACGATGGGCCAAGAATTTCTGGATGGCGCGCAGAATATCTTCTTTGTTTCCCGTTTTCAATTCCAGTGTCGCAAAGCAAAGAATGGAGCCCGCCAAGGACGAGCTGCGATATCCAAACCGAAGATTTTCTTTGTTCAGAATTTCCAGGTTTCCATCCCGCAAAACCTCCACGCTCTGCACGACCGCGCCGATCTCCAGTTCGCGCGTTCCCGCGTTCATAACCAGAGCGCCGCCCACGGTTCCGGGCACGCCCGCCAACGCTTCTATCCCGCCCAAAGAACGGTCGGCGCACTGTTTGACCAGGTTAGGCAAAAAAACAGAGGATCCCGCGCGTACCCTGTCACCTTGAAGAAAGGACAGGACTTCAAACTCGCCCCGCATCCGCGCCACGATCCCCGGGATTCCGGAATCGCTCACAAGCAAATTAGAGCCGGCGCCGAGGAAAAAGAGGGGTTTATTTTTTTCTTGTGTGTAATTTAGAAGAGAGACCAACTGAGGCACAGAAAAAACTTCCGCATACCATTCTGCGGGACCGCCAATCCCCAGAGTCGTATGCTGAGACATCGGTTCCCCCGCAATCAGGTTCAGTCCAACATCGGCTAACTCTTTCATGGAACGATTCATGTTATAATAATCCATCCATTCAGTCAAAAAACTATGCAAAAACTGGAAGAGTTGGACAAACGATTTCTTTGGCACCCATTCACCCCGCAGAGCGAGTGGGCAAGAGATTTGTTCCGCTATCCCATGGTGATCTCCAGAGGGAAAGGGATCTATCTCTATGACACAAAAGGAAACCGCTACATAGACGGCGTTTCTTCGCTTTGGGCCAACCTGCACGGACACCGGCATCCCAAACTGGATAAAGCGCTTACCGCGCAAATCCAAAAGGTGGCGCACTCCACATTCTTGGGACTGACTCACGAGCCCGGCATTCGACTGGCGAAACATTTAGTTTCTCTTCTTCCCAAAGGTCTCTCCCGCATTTTTTATTCCGACAACGGATCCACCGCCGTAGAGGTGGCTCTGAAAATGAGCTACCAATTTCACACGCAAAGATTCGCCCGCGGAAAGGAAAAGAGAACCCAGTTTCTGTCCCTTCATGGCGCTTACCATGGGGACACTTTAGGTTCCGTCTCCGTGGGCGGCATTTCTCTTTTCCACAAGAAATACCGGCCCCTTTTGTTCCAGACCCGGTTCGCCATGTCTCCTCACTGTTTGAGATGCCCATTTAGAAAAGTGGACAGCCCTCAACTGAGATTTCAAAACTACCGTTATGACGGCGAGAAACCCAAACCGGGAGATTTTAGGCCGGCGACGGGATGCCGGTGGGAATGTTTGGCCGATGTGGAGAACACACTCAAAAATCATGGCTGCAAAATTTCTGCGGCGATCCTAGAACCAGTTGTACAGGGCGCGAGCGGCATGCTTGTCATGCCGGCCGGTTACCTTTGGGGATTTTCTTCCCTTTGCAAAAAGTACGGAGTCCCCATGATTGCCGATGAGGTGGCCGTCGGGTTCGGCCGCACGGGTAAAATGTTTGCCTGCGAACAGGAAGGCGTCCGGCCGGACTTTCTCTGCATGGCCAAAGGAATTACGGGCGGTTATCTGCCTTTGGCGGCGACCGCATCCACAGAAAAAGTCTACCAATCTTTTCTGGGTGGATACGAAGAGTTCAAAACATTCTTTCATGGTCACACCTATACCGCCAATCCTCTGGCCTGTTCTGTCGCCCAAGCCAATTTAAGGATATTTCAGGAAGAGAACGTTTTAAGGAAGGTGCGGCAAACGGAATCCCTATTTGAAAATCTTTTGAAGGAAATTCTACCTCTCAAGAACGTAGGCGGCATCCGGCGGGCAGGACTTATGGCCGGGATAGAGCTGGTTCAGGACGTCCGGACATTAAAACCGTTCCCCCCCTCCGCCCGCATTGGCAAACGCGTGTGTCTGGAAGCCAGAAAATGGGGCGTTCTCCTAAGACCCTTGGGTGACGTGATCGTTCTGATGCCTCCCCTCTCTATCCGTAAATCCGAACTCACCCAACTCGTCCAAAACACAAAACAAGCCATCCAATCCCTCCAGCCGGCCGTCATTCCCGCTACCCCTCCGTCATTCCCGCGAAAGCGGGAATCCAGTACGGATTTTCCGCCGACTAGATTCCCGCTTTCGCGGGAATGACGTTGGATTGGACATTTTTTCACTAATCCCTCCCGTCATTGACAAAATAGGGATTTGCTGGTATATCCTTATCATCACTAAAAAAATGCGCGAAAACGGTTATGGTTAAAAAAATATTCCGTCTTGAAGGCAAGACTTCCCTCTGCGCTTTCCGTTTCATCATATTCCTCTTTATTATCTTTTTCATGCTCTACGGCCATACGGATATCCTCCGAACAGAACGGTGGGACGACTCTCTCCCGCGCTGGATTCTGATGATTGCGGGGATACACCTCCTCAGCAATATCCTGGTCCTTTTCCTGCCGGACTGGTCATCCAAAAGATCCTTCCTGGGCGGTCTTTTCATATTCGACACCCTGCTCACTTCCCTGGCCCTGTACAAAACACAAGGTTTTGAGAGCGACCTCTTTCTCGTCTATTTCCTGGTGGTCTTCATGACCGTCATCGGCAGAAGACCGGCGTTGAGCTTTTTGGTGGGCGGTCTCGCCTGTATCTTGTACGGAATCATCTACATGAAAACCAACACCCTGGAAGACATTTTTCAGCCATCCATCATGATCCGTTTCCCTTTGCTCTTGATCGGAGCTTTCTTTTCTTCCATCATCATGCACGAATCGGAAAGAAACGAGTTCAAGGCCATCCATGCTCTTTCAGAGATGAGCGAAGCGATATTCTCCAAACTTAAACTGGAAATTCTTCTGCCTTCCCTTGTGGAACTTGCGCTTAAACTGCTGAAAGCGGACGACGTCTCTATCATGCTCATGGGCGAAGACAAAAAGCTTTTTGTCGCCGCTTCCAATCGCCTGAACGATGAGACCAAAAAAAATGTTCGGCTGGCGATAGGAGAACGCGTAGCCGGCAAAATCGCGGAATGGAGAGAAAATGTCTTGATTGTAGGCCCCTTGGACCAAGATCCCCGATTTGCCGGCATTCAGAGCAACGAGCAGGTCAGCTCATCCATGATTTATCCTCTTTTATCCAAGACCGACCTCTTAGGCGTTCTTTGCGTCAACCGAACTCAAAACAAAACCCCGTTCGCGGAAGAGGACCGCCAGCATGCGGACATATTCGTCTCTTTGGTTTCCCAAGCGATTGACAACGCGCGGCTGTACCGCGAGCTGGAAACTAAAATTGACCATCTCAAACGCGCGAAGGAAAGACTCTCGGAAATGCAGTCCGAACTGATCCAGTCGGCCAAGTTGGCGGCCGTCGGTAAACTGGCGGCGGGCGTAGCCCATGAAATCAATAACCCGCTCACTTCCATTCTGGGCCTTTTGGACCTCTCCCTCACAAACGAAAACCAGCCAAAACAAATTTTGGAAGACCTGAAAACCATGAAGGAGCAGGCCCTGCTCTGCAACAAAATCGTCTCCAACCTTCTCCAGTTTGCGAGGAAACACCCTCCCCAAAAAAGGCAGGTCGGAGTCAATGAGATTGTGTCTAAATCGCTGGAACTGATGGAACACGAACTCCGGAACAACCGCGTCCATTTGGAAAAACAGTTGGATCCAACAGACCCTTTCATTGAAGCAGATCCGTTCCAAATGCAGCAAGTTTTTGTGAACCTCCTTCGCAACGCGCAAGACGCTCTGGAGAAGGAGCCCAACCCTCAGTTGACGATCCGCACTGCCACCCGACAGGGAAAGGTCGTGACCTCATTTCAAGACAATGGGTGCGGCATTTCCGGAAAAAATTTAAGCAAAATATTTGACCCATTCTTCACGACCAAAGAGGTCGGAAGCGGCACGGGTCTGGGACTGAGCATCTCCTACGGCATCGTCAAAGAACATGGAGGTGAAATCAACGTGAAGAGCGTGGAAGGGGAAGGCACGACATTCAGCATCGAACTGAACCTGTGTCATGAGACCGTTGAATCCAATCGTTAAAATCCTGTTGGTGGAAGGAAACAGGGACGAAGCAGAAATCCTGCAGGACTCTTTCAAAGAGATCCAATGCACACCCATTTTGGCACGCAGCGCAGAAACTCTGACGGAAGCCTTGAGAATTCCGGCAAAAACCCGCATTGATTTGATTCTGCTGGACCTCCAACTTGCGGACAGCGCGGGTCTGGAAACACTGAAAAAAATGAACATTCGGTTCCCCAAAGTACCGATCGTGATTTTCGCCGAATCCTACGATGAGAAACTGGCGGTCAAAGCGCTGCACAACGGAGCGCAAGACTACCTGATCAAATCCGATGTGACGATCCCATTGATCAGCCGGGTGATCCGTTACGCCATTGAACGGCAAAAACTTTTGTCCGAAGTCAAAGCCTTATCCCTGAGCGATGAGCTTACCCGCCTCTATAACCGCCGCGGTTTTCAGATATTGACGGAACAGCAGATTAAACTCTCTGCGCGGAGAAAAAAGGGAGCTTGTCTGATATTCGCCGACCTGGATCGCCTGAAAGCAATCAACGACCGGTTCGGACACCCGGAAGGAGACAAGGCCTTGAAGGACACGTGGTCCCACATTCGTATCCCGGATCCAAAACAGGTTCCGATCGTACAACGACATGAACCAACGACCCTACAAACTTTCTTTAAGTATAGGCGTTGCCCATTACGACCCCAGGAATCCAACCTCCCTGGACAAACTTTTGTTCCGGGCCGACAAATCCATGTATCAACAAAAACTTCCCCATCACATCCAACCCAAAAAAATTGATAGGCGGGTCCCCCTTGAAAAGTCCGGGTTTGCGACCTATACTTAAGTTGAATTGGAAAATTTGAGACAGAGTTACCCACCTAAAGGAGTCGGCCACACGCATTCAATGATGAATACGCTAGCAGCGCAGTCAAAAAGAATTGTGGTGGTAGATGACAACCAGGAAGTCCTCAAAACTATGAAGAGAATTCTCCTGCAAAGAGAATATGACGTGACCACCTATGAGAACCCCAGGAAAGCCCTGGAGGAATACTCCCAAAACCAGACCGACCTAATCCTAACCGACCTAAAAATGCCGGAGATGAATGGCATTGATCTCCTCATTCAGGTCAAAAAGAAGTCCCCGTCTCTGCCCGTCATTATCATGACCGCATTCGCGACCATTGACACCGCGGTTCTGGCCACAAAATGGGGCGCGTTCAACTACATCAAGAAACCCTTCGAGATCAGCCGCATCTACGACCTCATAGACCAAGCCCTCACCCCCGTCGTTTCCTAAACAGTTTCTGCACTTAAAATAAGCCCTTATCTCGTCGGATCACAAATACTTTAACCCTATCTTTGTTCCCCTAACTGCAAGGAATCGATTGTCGAGCCCTCTATGTAATCTTGCAGTTGTCTTTCTGTTTTATTAATTATTGCGCAAGACGAAGTCTTGACTAAACGTACGTTTTATGGTACTCTTAGTCCGGAGGCACGCTGATGACGACACTCACGGCCAGCAAGGCGCGGGAAAGATTGTACAGGCTGATTGACGAATCGGCTGCTTCTCATACCCCTGTCCAGATCACCAGCAGACGAAACAATGCGATCCTTATCTCTGAAGAAGATTGGCGCTCAATCCAGGAGACCCTTTATCTTCTCTCCATTCCGGGCATGCGCGACTCCATCCGAAAAGGCCTTAAAACAGCGACCCAACAATGCAGCAAGCGGCTTGACTGGTGATTTGGCAGCTCGTTTACACCAAACAATCTCTCAAGGACTCCAAAAAAATATCCCACTCCGGACTACGACCCAAAGTGGAATCGCTTTTGGAAATCCTGAAAAAGGACCCGTTCCAGAATCCTCCCCCATTTGAAAAGCTCGTTGGGGATTTGAGCGGCGCTTACTCCCGCCGGATCAACATCCAGCATCGGCTAGTTTACCAAGTCCTTAAAGAGATAAAGACCATAAAAATCCTCCGCATGTGGACACATTACGAGTAGACTCCACACCGGCTATGCCGCCATATATTCACGGATGTCTACCTGAACGCCCGCCTGCAATGCCCCTTCTGCAGATTTTAGCAGTCCG
>JACPSV010000239.1 GCA_016193115.1 Elusimicrobiota bacterium | reverse complement strand
CTACCCTCTTTGCAGCCCTAGTTCTTCTGATATTGGGAATTTTCCCGGGACAGATTCTCTCCTGGATACGAATTTCCGGAGTTCCGCTACCATGATTCTTTCGCACGCGGTCTCACGCATGGATTCTACACAATGGGGGACTGTTACAAAATGACCTTTACTCCGTCATTCCCGCGAAAGCGGGAATCCAGAGAAGAATTTCCGCAACTAGATTCCCGCTTTCGCGGGAATGACGGGAAAAGGGGCGTTTCGCAACAGCCTCAATGGACCCTCCGGAAAATTGTTCAACCCATACTTCCCCAATTAGAGAAGGTGGAAAAAAAACTGGAGACGATAGGACAGGAGAGCGAAGGCATCCTAAAAGATTCTTCCCGTTACGTCCTAGCCGGAGGTGGAAAACGTCTGCGTTCAGCTCTGGTCCTTTTTTCCGCTTCGCTCGCATCTCAACCGACCGCTGAAGATTCGATTCTTGACGTTGCGGCCAGCATGGAACTCATCCATGCCGCCACGCTGGTGCATGACGATATCATCGATCACGCAGTTTTAAGGCGTTTAAAACCGCCGGTCAACCTCCAGTTCGGCGAAGACGTCGCCGTTCTCTTGGGAGATTTTCTTTATTCCAAAGCGTTCCGCATGGTTGCGTCCGTTGGTGACCAGGAGATCACAGCCAACCTCTCTTGCGCCACCCAAGAAATGTGCGAAGGGGAACTGGACCAGCTAAAAAACAGATACCGCTACGATCTCAGCAGCGAGGAATATTTTTCCTTTATTCGCAGGAAGACCGCCTCACTGATCGCCGCCTGTTCCCACGCCGGCGCGCGTTTAGCCAAACTCCCTGCTCCCCAGGTCCATGCTTTAAGCGAGTTCGGTTTAAACCTGGGTCTTTCTTACCAGATCGTGGACGATCTTTTAGACGTGATCGGATCGGAAAATAAGCTGGGGAAAACATTGCGAACCGACACGGGAAACGGAAAAATGACCCTTCCCATGATCCTTCTGCAGTCTGCGCTCCCGCGGTCCGAGAAGGAAACGTGTCTCGCTCATTTCCGGTCTCTGAATCCCGATTGGAATTACATCCAGACTCAAATTGAAAAGCACCAGATTGTAGAGAAAACCAGACAGTATGCCGACCAATATCTTGATAAATCTCTTAGTTTCATTCAAAATTTTGATCGGGACGCGCGCGCATCTTTAGAACGACTCTCCCGTTTTGTGATCGAGAGAGACTATTAAACTGCGGTTGAACTGAGAGGTACCCTATGTTTCAAAACATTGGAGTTTGGGATTGGATCATCATGCTTGTGATTGTTCTTGTCCTTTTTGGCGGAAAGAAGTTGCCTGAGCTCAGCCGTTCCCTGGGTAAATCCATCTCAGCATTCAAAAAAGGAATCAAAGAAGGGGAAGACGAACTCAAAAAAGGATTGGAAGACAAAGACAAGAATTAAGAGGACATAATCCCATTGTGGAAGATTCGCCCAGACCTTTAACAGACCATTTAGAAGAGCTTCGATTCCGCCTGATCAAATCCTTGTGCGCGATTGGACTGGGCACACTCCTCAGCTACTATTTCTTCCTGGATCCTCTAATCTCCGTTCTAGCTAAACCCGTAGGCCATTTCATATTTCTGAAACCGATGGATGCGTTCTTTGTGCGGCTCAAGATCGCATTGGCCAGCGGTATCCTGATCGCCATTCCTGTCGTTCTCTGGCAAGCATGGCAATTCGTGGTCGTGGCTCTGACTCCCTTGGAAAAAAAACCATTGTTCTGGGTTTTGCCTGTGTCTTATCTTCTCTTCTTGTGCGGCAGCGCTTTCGCTTTCTGGATTTTAGTGCCGGCGGGAGTCCGTTTTCTCCTAAGCTATCAATCGCAGATTTTAGTCGCGCAAATCTCGATTGACGACTACATCAACTTTGTCGGCATCCTTTGTCTGGTTTTAGGGGCGATATTT
Organism: Elusimicrobiota bacterium; assembly: GCA_016193115.1. Taxonomy (GTDB): domain Bacteria; phylum Elusimicrobiota; class Elusimicrobia; order 2-02-FULL-39-32; family 2-02-FULL-39-32; genus JACPSV01. The sequence continues at coordinate 9,621 of JACPSV010000239.1, read as the reverse complement.
CAGATGCCTTTGGTGAGTTTCTTTTTAGCGCGTCTGGGCATTCTCCACCCTCGCCAGATTTCCGGCCAAAGACGAATAGCTGTCCTAGTCATTTATGTTCTGAGCGCCTTTTTGACCCCCGGACCCGACCCTGTCACCGCTTTCCTTCTGGCTCTGCCTACCTACTTCTTATACGAAACTTCCATCCTGACCGCCCACCTCGCCCAACGCAAAACTATTTGAATTATTTATAAATTTTGTTATAATAGATAAATTGTGAGTACGAAGAGGAATAGACCATGACCAATATATCCATGAAAAGCCTTTTAGAGGCGGGCGTGCATTTTGGTCACCAAACGAGAGCTTGGAACCCGAAGATGGCCAAATATATCTATGGGTCCCGGAACAACATCCACATTATTGACCTCTCTAAGACCGTCAAAGAACTTAAAAAAGCTCTTAAGTTCATAAGAGATTGCGCCGCTGAATCTAAAATCTGCTTGTTTGTCGGCACTACCAAACAGTCTCAGGACGTTATTCTGGAAGCCGCGCAAAGATGTGGCAGCCCTTACGTTAACCAGAGATGGCTGGGCGGCACGTTAACCAATTTTAGCACGATACAAAAATCAATTGAGCGGTTGAAGGAAATTGAGAGGATGCGTGAAGAAAAAATTCTGAACGTTCTCTCGAAAAAAGAAGCCTCTCGTTTGGAAAAAACCAGGTTACGGTTGGAAAAATCTTTGAGCGGAATTAAAGAAATGACTTCTCACCCCGCGTTTATGTTCGTCATAGACCCCATGGTTGAAATGACCGCTATTTTGGAAGCCCGTAAGCTAGAAATTCCCATCGTCGCTGTCTGCGACACCAATTGTGATTCTGACCTCATTGATTACCCCATTCCCGGAAACGATGACGCCGTGCGTTCGATCAAACTTTTCTGCAATTACGCCGCGGAAGCCATTTTAGAAGGCAAAGCTCTGGCTCAAAAAAGCGAGGAATCTGCCAACGCCCCTGTTGTGGAACCTGCATCGGAAATCGCTCAAGTCCCTGCGGACGCCGCTTCTGAGATCGTGATTACAGAACCCGTGGCTACACCCCCTGTCGAAACGCCCTCCAAAGAGGAACTGACCACATGACCGAGTTTCAACGAGGATAGGAAAAAAACCATGACCGTAACAGCGCAGCATGTGCAGAAATTGAGGGAAGCGACGGGAGCCGGTATCTTAGACTGCCAGAAAGCTTTGTTAACGTCCAGCGGAGATTTCGAAAAGGCCATTCAATTTTTAAGAGAAAAGGGGAAAGCTTCCGCCGCTCAGAAAGCGGGACGAGTGACGAACCAAGGGTTAGTCACCTGTTGGATTAGTCCGGATGGAACCAAAGGCAGCATCATTGAAATCAGCTGCGAAACAGATTTTGTGGCCCGGACGAAAGAATTTCAGGATCTGGCAAAAACCTTAGCCCAACACGTCTTGCAAACCCAAGCCGAGAGCGCAGAAGCCATCCTCTCCACTAAACTCTCCGGCTCTTCGGAAACTGTGGAGACTCTTTTAAAAGAGAAAATTGGCAAACTGGGCGAAAACATTGTGATTAAACGCATCGCCCGCTGCGGCAAAGGCGTCCAGAGCATCATCGGCAACTATGTCCATGCGCCTCACGAAGGCGCTCCGGAGTCCGGCAAGCTGGGAGTCATTCTGGAAGCGGAATCCGAAACACCCAATCCTGAACATAAAAATTTGGCTAGAGAAATCTGCATGCAGATCGCCGCAGCGTCTCCGAAATGGATCCGAAAAGAAGATGTGCCAGCGGAGATCGTAGAAAAAGAGAAGGCCATCTATCAGGAACAGTGCAAGCAGTCCGGAAAACCGGAAGTTGCCTGGACCAAAATCATGGAGGGGAAACTCAAAGATTTCTATAAACAGTTTTGTCTTCTAGAACAGTCTTATATCCGGGACTCTTCCGGCAAGACGTCTGTCCAGCAAACAATCGCATCCGCCGCACAAGGAAAACCGGACTCCTTTTTAATCAAAAGTTTCTATCGTTTCAAATTGGGCGAAAGTTAGGAAAAACTCTTCCCTTAACCGCGAATGGCTTCCCGCCGCGTCATATTAAAGTTGTCCGGTCAATCTCTAGCAGGCGACCCCGGCTGGGGAATCAATCTCAAAGCGCTTTTCCAAATCGCAAAAGAACTGAAAACAGCTCATACCCGCAACATCCAGATCGGAATTGTGGTGGGAGGCGGTAACATCTGGCGCGGCGGAAGAGACCAAGGGTTACAGTTAGACCGCATCATCGCGGACAACATGGGCATGCTCGCCACAATCATCAATGCCCTTGCCCTGCAAGACGCCTGTGAACAAACAGGAATCCATACGCGAGTCCTATCCGCCGTGGAAGTGGCAAAAGTGTCGGAACCTTTTATTCGGCGCAGAGCGGTCCGCCATTTGGAGAAAGGGCGGTTGGTTATCTTTGCCGCGGGAACTGGGAACCCCTATTTCTCTACGGACACCGCGGCGGCTCTGCGAGCAGTCGAAGTGAACGCAGACTGTCTCTTAAAAGCCACGCAGGTGGACGGTATCTATTCCGACGACCCTCAACGAAACCCGGCGGCCAAACTGTACAAACGGCTCACATTTCAAGAAGCGATTGAAAAGAAACTGAAAATCATGGACACTTCCGCCCTAGCCCTTTGTCAGGAAAACGGGTTGCCTGTGCGTGTATTTAACTTGCACAAGCCCGGCAATATCACGCGCGCCCTGACCGGCGAAAAGTTAGGCACTCTTGTGGAAGTCAACTAAATACAATGAACCCGCTGCAATCAGCCGAAGAACAGATGAAGAAGGTGATTGAACGGTTTAAGTCAGAACTTGCCTCTTTGCGCACGGGACGAGCCCATATCTCCTTGCTGGAAGGGATTAAAGTGGACTACTACGGAAGTTCCATGACGATCCAGCAGCTCGCCAGTTGTTCCGTTGTAGAGGGCAGAACTTTAGAGATTAAACCGTGGGACAAGGAATCCCTGAAAGCGGTGGAACAAGCCATACTTAAATCCGATCTGGGGATGTCGCCCATGAACGACGGCAAACTCCTGCGCTTGAATGTGCCCACCTTAACCACGGAACGGCGCAAAGATCTAATCCGCGTTGTGCGCAAACAAGCGGAAGATTTTCGCGTCGCGGTGCGCAACATTCGCCGGGAAATCGTGGAAAACGTAAAAGCGCAGGAAAAAGAAAAAATGATTTCTCAGGACGACGTCCGGCGTTTGGAACAGGAAGTTCAAAAGCTGACCGATCATTCCATCCGATCGCTTGAAGATATTCTCTCTCAAAAAGAAAAAGAGATTCTCGAATCTTAACCCAAATAAATTTAAACCAGGTCTCCGCAACCAACGTAGTGTCCTACGAAGAGATCCTCCTCCAGAAGATCCAACCCAAAGAGATTCCCAAACATGTGGCGATCATCATGGACGGGAACGGCCGTTGGGCCAAAAAACGGGGATACCCGCGTATCCTGGGACATCGGGCCGGAACGGAGAGCGTGCGCGAGATCGTCCGCGCCTGTGGGAAAATCGGCGTGGAAACCTTAACGCTCTACACATTTTCCACGGAAAACTGGGCACGCCCAAAATCGGAAGTGAACGCTCTGATGCAGCTTCTTTGCCTGACGTTACGCAAAGAGGTGAAAGAACTGGACAGCGCCGGCGTCCGTCTCAAAATCATCGGACAAACCCATCTGCTGCCGGGAAACGTACAACGCGAATTGTCTCAGTCAATGGAAAAACTAAAAAACAATCGCGGCCTGACTTTGGTTCTGGCGCTCAACTATGGCGGCCGTCAGGAAATTTTAGAGGCCGTCAACCGGATACTCGTTTCCGGACAAAAAAAAGTGGATGAAAAAAGTTTCTCTAAATTCCTCTATACCCAAGACCTGCGCGACCCGGACTTAATTATCCGTACGTCCGGCGAGCAGAGAATCTCCAATTTCTTGATCTACCAGTCCGCCTATTCCGAATTTTATACGACCCCTGTTCTTTGGCCGGATTTTAAAAAAAAGGATTTCTATGAGGCAATCCTGGACTATCAAAACCGGGAGAGGCGGTTTGGAGGTCACTCGGACTAACCCATGCTTCTTCCCAGATTTTTAACCGCTTTAGTGGGAGTGCCTCTGGTGCTGGGGTGCATCTGGTGGGGACAAATCCCGTTCCTGATGCTGGTGTTGGGGATCGTCTTGCTTTCACTCTATGAATATTACAGTTTGTTTGAAGGAGCGGGCTGGAACGTTTTCAAGTATGTCTCGATAGCTTGCGGTCTCTCCTTTTCGCTCCTCTTTCTTCTGAACCAGTCCACGATCGGCAAAGAAATCGGGCTGCGCATGGGGACAGAACTCCTATTTCCATTCTTATCCCTTCTGATTCTCCTTCTCCTGACACGCGCCCTTCTCAGTTCCGATAAAGAGAACGCATTCTTTGCCGTCGCCGCGTCTTTCTTTGGAATTTTTTATATTGCATGGTCTCTCCCGCACATTTTTTCTCTTTTGCGTCATTTGGTCTCTGGACATTGGCGCTTATTTGGGAGGAAAGATATTGGGCAAGAACCGTGTTTCCACTTACGTTAGCCCCAAAAAGACCTGGGAAGGCACTCTCATCGGTTCTCTAGCGGCTCTTCTGGTCGCTTTAATTTATCGCTCTTTTTTCTTGAAATCGCTGCCTCTCCAAGAAACCCTTATTCTGGCCACTCTGATTCTTATCACCGCTCAAATTTCCGACTTTTCCGAATCCCTATTTAAACGAAACGTTCAAGTCAAGGATTCCGGTTCTCTCCTGCCGGGACACGGCGGGTTGCTGGACCGTTTCGACTCTTTCTTGTTGACCACTCCGCTTTATTATTACTACCTAATATGGTTTATTATACCCAAATGACCGAGCTTCAGCGACCAAATGGTTTTTCCTTGGATGTTATAGGAAATAAACCATGAATTTCCACAAGACAAAAAAAATCGTTATTCTCGGATCCACCGGCTCCATTGGAGAGAGCGCGTTAAAAGTTTTGCGTTCCGCGGGGAACGGATACAAAGTCGTGGGATTAACCACGGAAAGCAACATTCACGTGCTTGCCCGACAGGTAGAGACTTTTAAGCCCCGCTGTGTTGGGATTGTGAACCCAACTTCTTGTGACGCCTTTACCCAACAATATAAGCAAAGGTTTTCGGCGTGGGGACTACGCATCTATCGCGGTCCGGAATCCCTGCAACAAGTGGCCACAGAAGGGAACGCAGATTTGATCCTTTCCGGCGTCGTGGGCGCTGCCGGACTACCCGCACTTTTAGCTTCATTGAGAAAAGGACTGACTGTAGCCCTGGCCAACAAAGAGTCTCTGATCATGGCGGGTCCTTTGGTCATGAAAACGGCAAAAAAATATGGCGCCCGGGTTTTACCTGTCGATTCAGAACATTCGGCCATGTTCCAATGCCTTCAGGGACAAAACGGAAACGCCGTAGAGAAAATCATATTGACGGCTTCCGGCGGACCGTTCTACCGTTATTCCGGGAACCTCTCTAAAGTTTCCGTACAAAAAGCGTTAGCCCACCCCAACTGGAAAATGGGGAAAAAAATTACGATTGATTCCGCCACGCTCATGAACAAGGGATTAGAAAAGATTGAAGCGCATTTACTCTTTGGCGTACCTCTGGACAAAATTCAAATCGTCATCCATCGTCAGTCCATTATCCATTCGGCCGTCGAGTTTGTGGACGGTTCTATACTGGCTCAGCTCTCGGTGCCGGACATGTGTTTGCCGATCCAATACGCTCTCACCTATCCGGAGAGAAGACCCGCTCCCATCCAAAAACTGAACTTGACTGAAGTCGGCCGGTTGGACTTTGAAGAGCCTGACTTTAAGCGGTTCCCTTGTCTCTCTCTGGCATTGCAGGCTGCGCGTTCCGGCGGCACAATGCCGGCGGTTCTTTCGGCCTCGAACGAGTGCGCCGTTTACGCTTTCTTGCGGGAACGCATCTGCTTTACGGATATCGCTAAAGTGGTGGACAAGGTGATGCGCAAACATTCCACGATCTCAAACCCAGACCTCAACCAAATTTTAGAAGCGGACTCCTGGTCCCGTAGAACGGCTCAGGAAATAATTGATACAATAGGAAGGTAATCATGCTCACCCTTGCTGCCATACTTTTCGTTTTTAGTTTAGTCGTGGTCATCCACGAGTGGGGTCACTACTACGTCTGCAGACTCATGGGAGTGCGCGTGGAACGGTTTGCGATTGGATTTGGCAAGGAGATATTCGGTTTTGAGTGGAAAGGAACGCGCTGGTCTTTTTGCATTTTGCCTCTGGGAGGATACGTTAAACCCGCGGGGGAAGACCTAGAGGAAAGCAACGGCGCTCCGGACGAGTTTTTCGGTCAAAATTGGTATCGCAGAATCGCGATCGCTCTGGCAGGACCGGTCATGAACTACGTTCTTGCGTTTCTCTGTTTCTTCTTTCTTGCGTTTTATTGGGGTCGTCCTCAACCTTCGCAAGAACCTGTGATCGGGGAAGTCGTGTCCGGCTATCCTGCCCAAGCCGCCGGACTGGAAAAGAACGACAGGATCCTTGCTATTGACGGTAGACAAGTCCAAACCTGGTCTGAAACCGCGGAGATCATTCATGCCAGCCCGGAAAAAACGATGGATATCCTTTACCGCAGAAAAACGGATCAAGGCGAAATCGAAAAAAGAGCGGCCATCATCCCCAAAAAAGACCCGCAGCGCCAGATTGGAGTCATTGGCATTGCGCCGTCCATGGAGATGAACCCTCAAGGTTTGGGAGAATCTCTTCTGGGAGCGGCGCAGCAAACCTATTTCTGGACGGCGCTCACTCTGAAATATCTGGGAGACGCAATCGTCAAAAGAAAGAAACCGGAGCTGGCCGGACCGATCGGGATTGTCTCCATCGTGGCCAAGGTCGCGCATGAAGGGTTTCAGGAGCTGGTCGGCTTGATTGCCCTGATTTCCCTTTCTCTTGGCCTATTCAATTTCTTTCCCGTACCGTTGTTGGACGGAGGACATGTCTTCTTGTATCTATTGGAAGGCATACTAGGCAAACCCTTGAACAAGGCGATCATACGCGTTGCCAACATTGTCGGCGCAACAGTTTTAATCGCCGTATTCCTATTCGCCACAACCCAAGACATTTCTCGTCTGCAAAATGGATTGTTTAAGTAAACCCCTTGTCCTGCCAGCCTGTTTCTTATCTCTACTAATTCTATCATCGCCGCTTTGGGCATTGCCGCCGTACCGGAGCATGATTTCCAATAAAAAGGGGGTATCGGTGAATTGTACGCTGTGCCACCAAAGCGAGAGTTGGGAACTGAACGGGTATGGGAAAGATTTTCTAAAGAATGGACATAATTTTCAATCGTTTGAAACCATGGATCATCTTGATTCGGACAAGGATGGGTTTATCAATTCAGAAGAATGGAAGGCCTTGTCCAACCCCGGAGATCCTGCTTCCACTCCCAAACGAATAGGACCTTGGTTGAAAGAATCGAAACCGACGATCGCGCCCAAAAAAGCGCTGACGCCTCTTTTTCCCGGTCCTGTGATGTTTCAGGTTCAGGAAGGGCCGCTCTCCTCTACCACAATTCAGGAACTGGAAAGTTTATTGGGCAGAAAACTGAGTGACGAGGAGAAGTTTTCCACCCTGTTTTGGATATTTCAAAACGGAAACAAATCGGCTGTGGCGAGTTACTCTCTCTTTTCCTCCGGCGCGGAAGAATTGAACGTCCTTTTGACGATCGTCCGGAGCGGCCGGATCCTTAAAATCCACCCTGTCCACCTCCACCTCAAACCCCTCACTTCCAAATCTTTTTTGGAACAGTTCACCGGAAAGAGTTCATCTGAACTTTCTCAAGTTCAGTTTGTAAAGGGACGCGAAAAAGAATCCAAAGAGATGGTAGAATCCGTCCGTTCCACGGTTCAAATTTTGGAGAGATTACAAAAATGAAAGAGTTTCAACTGACGCGTCTGCCGGTCAGCGCTAAAGTGTTGATTACTTTGTTTTTAACGGCGGTGGCGGCCAGCCATGTCTTTTCCCTTCTGTTGTCCTATCATGTGACTCACGAAGCTTTCGCTTCCACGGAAGAATACTTTCATTACCAGCAGGACACGCGAAAACTTCTGCGCATGAGCCACCAACACGCATTTGGGCACGGAATCATGTATTTGATGTTGGGGGGAATTCTCTGCCTATCGCGTATTAAGGAGAATTGGAAACTTTTTCTCATCCCTTTGCCTTTCTTGGGAGCGGGCCTCGACCAGACTTCCTGGTGGCTTCTCAAATTCAGAGGCGTGGAGTGGGAAATTTTATCTTATATCGGCGGCGGACTCTTCTCCTTTGGCGTGGCCGCCATCTCTCTCATCATCCTCTACGAACTCTGGTTCGCCAAACCCCTTCCCACTTCCTAGTTGTCCCAAAAGAGAGTAATGGAAGCTCGGTGAGTCTGACCCAAATCTCCCATGGGCACCCAAGCGTAATCGAACGAAACAGAATCCATCCTGAGACCCAGTCCTGCCGTAATTCCCTTCAATCCGCTCATATCTTGAGTCTGAAACGAATACCCTGCCCTCGGGGAAAAGAGCCAGCGGCCGGTTAATTGAAAAGATTTTTCTATACCCAGGGAAATGTACGGAACCGCGTCTCTCGGTAGATTTAGATCGGAAACGAAAAGAACTTTTTCCATGGGTCGAAAAGCCGCGCTCAAGCGGTAGAACAGGGGCAATTTTTCCGGTTGGCTCTCAAATGTAATGTAGCTGAAAAGGTTGTGCGCGGACAAACCCACGGTTCCAACTCTCCAATCGTACAGAAGTCCAAAATCCATGACGGCCGTAGAGGCGCTGTCCCGAACGCGAGCGCGCACGTATTTGACGGTAGCACCCGCCGAAAACGGTCTAAAACGATAACTTCCACCCAAATTCAATGTCAGATTTTCCGGATAGTATTCTCCCAGCACGGCTCCTTCTTCGCTGGTTTCGGCGATACCGCCATAGGAAACGTACTGCACACCCAGGCCAACACCCACGTTTTTCCGGAGAGGAAGTAGGTAAGAAACAAAATCATAAAATACGGAATCTAAATAACTTCCATGCATGAACGACACAGACTGCCGTTTGGGTTGTGAAAGTCCCGCGGGATTCCAAAAGAGAGTATTCGCGTCTTCCGCCACAGCGCCGCCCGCGCTGCCCATCCCTTCCGCCCGCGCTCCCGCCCCTAACTTCAAGAACTGGAGCGAACTCGTCCCCTTATCTTCGCTCGTGAAATCTGCGTGAACGAAAGAATGAAAAGCGAGAGAACAGAAAATCATCCCCGCCAGAATTTTCTTCATCGTTGCACTCCAACCTTCACGATTTGTTTTCCGCCGGGCCCTTCAATCAAAGCCAAATAAATATCGCTGGCCACATCGTGTCCGGCGCTGTTTTTACCGTTCCAAACTGCCTGACCGTTCGCGTCCGTAGTCAATTCTCTCACAATGTTTCCGGAGAACGAAAAAATCTTGATCGTCGTTGCGGGGGGAAGATTCGTAAATTTTATCTGGGTATGTCCTTGGAAAGGGCGGAACGGGTTTGGAAAAACTTTGGCCTGACCCACTTCCGAAGCCGGA
>JACPSV010000213.1 GCA_016193115.1 Elusimicrobiota bacterium | reverse complement strand
GAGATCCCGCGAAACGAGCGCGATTCTGGCGCCTTCCCTTGCAAACGCCGCGGCCGTCGCCCGTCCTATCCCGGAAGAAGCTCCCGTAATGAGGACGACTTTATCCTTAAGATCGAATGGTTTCAAGTATTTCCCGACCTCCACAACTCAAAATCTTCTCAGCCAGCCGCACACCCACGTCTTCCGGGGACAGGATTGAACCTCCGGCGGACCGGCGCACCACATTCTTTCCTTCCAAAGAAGCTATCACCCCTTCCATCTCAATCCTTTTGCCAACGATCCGGGTCCTTACTCCTATGGGAACCTGACACCCGCCTTCACACTGCCTTAAGAACGCTCTTTCCGCCAGAGCCGCCCGATAAGAGCCAGGATCGTTCAGAGAACGAACCAGAGTTTCTGCCTCAGGATCGGATTTCCGAATCTCGATCGCCAAAATGCCTTGTCCGACCGCCGGCAGAATTTGAGAATAAGGGACGACGGAGAAATTAAGTTCTGGATCTCTGCTTGCGCCGTATAACCGTTTCACCCCCGCATGAGCTATGACGATCGCATCGTAATTCCCTTCCTTCAGTTTGCGTAGCCGCGTATCCAGGTTCCCTCTCAAATTTTGCACACGCAGATTGGGCCTCAAGGCCAAAATCTGGGCGCCTCGTCGCAGAGCGCTTGTCCCCACACGGGCTCCTTCCGGCAAAGATACCAAACTTTTGTATCGTTTGGAAACCAGACAGTCTCTGGGATCTTCTCTCTTCAGAGCCGCTCCCAAAGCAAGTCCCTGCGGCAAATCCGTGGTTAAATCTTTCAAAGAATGGACTGCCAAATCAATTTTACCTTGGAGAAGCGCGTCTTCAATCTCTTTGATGAAGACCCCCTTCGACCCAATTTGGGCAAGAGGCACATTCGTTATCTTATCTCCTGCCGTCTGTAGGGTCACGGTTTCGATCTCAAGGGAAGGAAACTTCCTGCGCAGAGACCTGACAACGAACGCGGTTTGCGTGAGCGCCAAACTGGATCCGCGAGTCCCTACCTTCAAACGGATTTTTTTCAGGGTTCTGTCCCCGCTGTCCCCACCGTGTTGTGTTTCAAACTTTTCTCTTCTCCAGAACTCAAAGAGCGGTACCATTCAAAAAACTCGTCTGCCTTGTTCTCCACAATCTGTGATGCTTTCTGAATTTCCTGTGTCCGTCTGCTCAGATTTTCCCGCACAATGTGATCTAGATCGTCAATATTGTAGAGGTAAACGTTGTCCACCTCGTGGACCGTTGGATCCACATTTCTCGGCACCGCAATATCAATCAAGAAGAGAGACCGGTTTGCCCTCTTTAACATCACGTTCTGAATTAAAGATTTCGTTATCAGAGGGTCGGTGGAGGCAAGGGAAGTGATGACAACATCCACATTCTTGAGATGGGCGATGCCCGATTCTAAAGAGAGCGCTTGAGCATGAAACTTGGCCGCAAGGGACTCCGCCGTGGCGACGGTGCGGTTGGCGACAAACAGGTTTTTAACCTTTTTGCTGAGAAGGTACTGCGCGGCCACCCCTGCCATTTTGCCCGCGCCGAATAGGAGCACTGCGCTTTCAGACAAGTTCCCAAAAATTTTCTCGGCTAAAGAGACGGCGACACTGCCTACAGAGATCGCTCCTTGGCTGATCCTGGTTTCTGTCCTCACCAATTTTCCGACGTAGAGAGCCCTTTGAAAAAGCACGTTCAAAAGTTTTCCGGTCAAACCCAGCTTTTGCGAAAGTCCGTAGGCGTCTTTCACCTGCTTCAGGATTTCCGCTTCTCCCAATACCAAGGAGTCCAGACCGGAAGAGACATTGAAAAGATGGAGGACCGCATCCCTCTCCTGTTTCTTGTAGAGGTAGGGATTCAAACCCGCCGCGCCGGCCCCTCGGCTCAAAAATTCCAGACACCACGACTCGCACTCTTTTTCCGAGGCGACATAGAGTTCCGTCCGGTTGCAAGTGGACAAGACCGTTACTTCCGGAAGAGTGTTGCCGCCACTTTCTTGCCGAAGCAGTCTCTCCAAATCCGGCAGGGTAAACGAAAGTTTCTCCCGCAACTCCACGGGCGCCGTTCTGTGCGAAACGCCAATGACATTCAAACCCATCGCTGACTCCCTAGGATCCTTTGCCGGATAAGAAACCGTGGAGTTGCGACAGATAGTTGACGCCGATATAGGTAAACAAAACCACTCCGAATCCTACGATAGAAAGGATCACAGTCTTTCTACCGCGCCAGTTCGCGACCAACCGCATGTGCAGGTAAATCGCGTACGTGAACCACGTGATCAGCGCCCACGTCTCTTTGGCGTCCCATCCCCAATACCGTCCCCAGGCATCGTAGGCCCAGCGCGCGCCGAGGATCACTCCCAGGGTTAAGATAGGGAACCCCCACGCGATCAACCGGTAGATCATCCGATCCAAAGGCTCCAGAGCGGGCAAAGATTGAGAAAAGTCCGAAGGATTCTTGGATTTTATTTGTTTTTCCTGAATCAAATAGACGATGCCCACCGCAAACGCCACCGCAAATGAAGCATAGGCGGTAAACATGACCGGAACGTGAATCGCCATCCAATAGGATTGTAAAGCCGGCATCAACTGCGGAATGGTTCGTGACTGTTTCACGGCTTCCCAGACTTGGGAGAATCCCTGCAACTGTTCCCACTGACTAAAAAGAGGATAGGTCAAAGAAAAACTCAATATGATCCAGAGAAGCGTCACAACAAATACGCCTAAAATGGGAAGGTGGACAGACCATTGCACGGCGATGAAAGTGATCCCAATCACCAACGCAAACAGGGAAAAACTCTCAAACCAGTTCGACCAGGGTACATACCATCTCAACTGATCTAATGCCAATCCCACATACGCCCTCAGTCCCAGATGAAGGACATGACACGCCACTCCAGCCACCACCGCAAAGAACGCCATGCGGCTGAGGGACTCTTTCTTGCTCCACGCATAGAAAAAATAGGTGAGCATGGCCGCGGTATAAAGCAGGTACGCTGCGTTAAATAGAATTGGCTCCAGAATTCTCATGTCATCACTCCTCTTCCTTTAAATGACTGTTCCAATCTCTTCTCAAAAGCGCGGTTATCTCCACGTCTCAGTTTATCCAAAATGGAATCGTTTAGCAATGGTTTCAGAACCTTTCGTCTCTCAGTCAAAGACAGTTTCAACAATTTGCCCCGAAAATGCCGGAGCGTTTTTGCCGCCGTCTGAAATTCTTTCCCAAATGTGGTCTCCACTTTCTTCCTCAAAAATTTCGCCAAGGCTGGGCTGGACCCGCCTGTAGAAATCGCAAAGCTCACATCTCCTCTGCGCACAATGGCCGGGACAATAAAACTGCACAAGGAGGGATCGTCCACCACATTGACCCAGATATTCCGCCGGCCGCATTCTTGACTGACTTCCTGGTTTATTTCTTTGTCGCCGGTAGCGGCAAAAACGATTTCCTTCCCATCCAAATCCGAGTGACGGAACTCTCTCTGCGAGAGGGTTACTTTTCCCTTTCGGGCCAATTCTCTTACTCCTGGAACCACGCGGATGGCCACCACGGAAATTGCCGCGCCAAACCGGGTCAAAATCCGGATCTTTCTCAGAGCCACGCTTCCGCCGCCTATGACCAGAACTCCCCGGCCGGAAATATCAAGAAAGAGGGGGTAGTACCGGTTCCGGGGAATCATACCGTCTCAATCGAATGGGCAATCTTCCCAAACTCATTTTCAAAGGCGGCTCCCCGCGAAGAGAAACCTCCCACTCTAATTTCCGTGGACAATCCGGAAACGCCGCTTTTCAAAAAGAGGTACAGTTTTCTCTGATTCAAATAGAAAAGCGCCGCAAGTCCCAAAACCAAAATGGAGCACCCAATCCAGAAAAAATCCGCGCCGGGATCGTAAGCGACTTGAAGACCGGTATAGTACGATGGAACATAGTCGGCCAGAACCAGAATAAATTCGTCTTCCTTTTGCACGGGCGGCATCTGAAGTCCCGGAAATTTCTCAAATACCCACGGAGCGATGAGCGGTTTCCCACCTTTGGAAACCAGTACCTGAAGCGCGGGATTCTGTGGGTGAGGGGACCGGGACACAACTTCTTTCTTTTCGGTTAAGGAGAAGTCCGGCACAAACTGTAGAATTCTCAGACTGTAGGGGGTTCCTGGGACACTCACATCTTCGTCTAACTGGACGCGAACTTTGGGAGACCGTTTTGGATCTTTGCGCAGAAAAAACCCTATCTGCGCTTCCTTCAGGTACGGACCGTAACTTGCCTGATAAAATCTCACCCGCTTATACTCTAAAGGTTGGTTGACGATCACCTTTCTCTCTTCCGCCAAACGTCCCGCCTCAAAAAGACGGAGGTCGGAGGAGAATGTTTTAGGAACCGAACTGTCCTTATACCAATCCACCGTAAACTGATCGCAGGTCACGGTCCACGGCCTGTGTTGCATCTTGGAGGACGTTCCTTCCGGCAAGGTCACAACCTCCTTAAATCCATAGAGCGCCCCGGTCAAGTTAGCTGCCAGTATGGCCAATATGGAAACATGGCTCACCCAACTCCCATACCTCTGCAGGCGGTGCCTAGCCGCTAGAATGGTCACAGATTCTGCTTGGTTTGAGTTTCTAAGTTGCACTGAATAATACTGATTTTTCAGTCCGGTTACTATTTTTTGCAAGTTTCCTTGAAGAGAACCCGGAATCTGGAAATTCCGTTTGTAATCACATTTTTCCAAGATAGAGTCTTGCCACTCCTCGTCCTGAAAAGTGTGAAATCCGGGAAATTTGACAAAAATCAGTTTACAAACAATTACATCGAAGGCCAAAAGGCCAAGTAGGCCACAGTACCACCAGGAATAATAGAGATTAAAAATATCCAGAGTTTGAAAAAGAGCGCCCAATTTGGGAGATTGAGCCATGAACGCCTGCACTTTTTCAGGTACCTCTGTGACCTGCGGGATCAAGGTGCCCAGGAGTGAAGCCGCCGCAATCACCGCCAAAAGCCAGACATTGAACTTGACATTTTGGAACAGGGAGAGAGAGTTTTTCATTCTGACCTCATGGAGAGGAATGTCTTTAACCCGAATTTTGCATTAGGAAATGGAATTCGACGAAAAATAAGGGTCATCTTTCGTCACAAAAAAGTTCGACCGTACTCCAGAGTACGCTCTCACTTTTTTGTGCCAAAATCTGACCCTTATTTTTCGTCTCGGTTCTCATTTCCTAATGCAAAAGTCGGGTTTAATTAGGGCTAACGGGAAACGTCCCGGCGGATGAAACTTAAGAACTCCATGCGCGTGCGTTCGTGCGATTCAAACACTCCTAACATCGCGCTGGTCGTTGCGTAAGCGTTCTGTTTCTCCACGCCGCGCATGGCCATGCAGAGATGGAATGCTTCTATCACAACGCCCACGCCGCGCGGTTTGACGACGGATTCTATGGCGGAAGCAATCTCCTGGGTGAGACGCTCTTGAATCTGTAATCTTCTGGCATAGGCGTCCACAACTCTGGGAATTTTAGAGAGTCCCACCACTTTCCCATCCGGAATATAACCGACATGGCATTTCCCATAAAAGGGAAGAAGGTGGTGCTCGCAAAGGGAGAAAAAGTTAACATCCTTGACGAGAACCATTTGGTTATACTTCTCGCTGAAAGTAGCTCTGGATAGTATCTGGTCAGGATCCTGAGCGTATCCTTGCGTGAAAAACCTAAAAGCCTCCGCTACGCGCTTGGGAGTTCTCCTAAGTCCTTCCCGGGACGAATCCATCCCCAACTCTCTCAAGATGGATTCGACATGATATTCCAGTCGAGAATTCAGATCAGACTTGGCGCTTCCCAGTATTTTTTCCGCCTTCTCAATTTCCATGCTTATCGTCCGGTGGTAATTATAACATATTTTTTGAGTCATTCTTCCCCTTCGCGGAGTTTACACTGAGCGTAGCGAATGTGCTCAAGGTACATCCTGAAAGCCCGCTCATGGTGAGCTCGTCCAGCCGCTCATGGTGAGCCTGTCGAACCATGAGCAACTGCACTCATCCTTCGACAAGCTCAGGATGAGCGGATGCATCCCAATGCAAAAGTCGGGTTTAACTCAATATGGTATTTCTCTACCATTTTTTGAAAACGATCATAATGGTAAGGGGCGAGATACCGAAGAGAGGTTTTCTGCAAAAGAGGCGCTAGATATTGGCGCAGAGGTTCCCCGCGCACCATCCATTGATAGTATTCCCTACCCGAATGATTGTAGGGCCCATAGAGTTTTGATCCTGGGACAATTCTCAGCAGCCACTCAAACAGATTTTTGTGTCGCACATGCATCCGCAATGTCACCTGTGGCTGTCTTCCATCCCCTCCAAAATGCCCTTCCCCCACCAAGATCCCCAACAGGAACCCAAGTGAGAACTGATCCACCTCTAAACCCTCCATCATATATTCATCTCCATTTTATATTTATAGTGTTTCACCGTAATGTTTCATGTGAAACTTTTTATGCCCTTTTCCATACAAGAAAAATAGCTCCTAAAAATCCAGCCAGAAATCCACCGGCGTGAGCGAACCATGCAATTCCTCCCGCATCGCCCCCAAAGGTTTTGGCTGCATACAATGAAGCCGTGCCACTAAACATCTGAATAACGAACCAAAAACCCAAAAATAGGAATGCGGGCAATTCCACTATCCTGCTGAAATACCCAATTGGAATCAAAGTCAGAACCCTTGCTCTTGGAAAGAAGAAGAAATATGCCCCCAGGACACCGGCTATGGATCCACTGGCTCCGATCATAGGAACCGTGCTATTCTGGTGAAAATAAATCTGGGCCAAGGATGCAGAGATGCCACAAAACAAGTAGAAACCTAGAAATCTCCAGTGCCCCAAACGATCCTCCACATTGTCTCCAAAAATGTAAAGATAGAGCATATTCCCAAGAATATGCATCCAGCCACCATGCAGGAATTGTGAGGTCACTAAGCTTCTGGCTCTGTCAAATGGATCATCCAAGAACTGATTCGGTATGACTCCATTCAGAAGTATAAACTCTTCTACAGCCCCTATACGGGCCATCCTTATCTGAGATAGGAAGGCAATTATATTTATCCCTATCAGGACGTAGTTTACAAAAGGAATCCTTCTGGAAGGTATATTGTCCCTCAATGGTATCATTTTATTGTTTCACCGTAATGTTTCACATGAAACATTGCTAATATTAATTTGGAAGCCTGTGTTGATGTCACAACCTTAGCACATGTCTCAAATCTGTCCGTTTAAAGTACGATGGAAAGCCACTCATCCTCTAATTCTACATACTGAAATCCCGCTCATAGTGAGCATGTCGAACCATGAGCACCCGTGCTCACCCTTCGACAAGCTCAGGGTGAGCGGTAGCATCCGCTCGTGGTGAGTTTACGAACCATATACAAATGACTTAAATTCATAATTTAATCGAACACAAGCGCATCTGCCCATACTATCGAGCCATGGCACTTGTGCGTCTGGGGTATCGTTCACTCGTGGGAGCATATTTCTCGAAAGCCAGAATAGATCGCGTGTAACCGGCAGGATCACATAAAATGGAGTATTTCTCGCCTCTGGAAAATTCTCCACCAAATTTATTGGCGCATTTGTTTGAGTCCTCCTCTAGAATTGACTCGTTTCCAATCCAAAAGAAGGAGGTTCCACCAACTCTGACAAATGGTAAATTCAATTCCAATGCAACTGGAAGTTTAGCAAGCGCTCTCGTAATTGAAACATCGTAACACTCACGGAACTCATTCCTGTGGGCGATGTTCTCAGATCGGCCCCAAACACATTCTACATTCCTCATATCCAACCTTTTTCGAAGTATGGAATCCAGGAATGTAAGTCTTTTACGATTGGAGTCAAGAAGTGTGACTTTTATATCCGGGAAAAGAATGGCAATGGGGATACCTGGGAAACCAGCGCCACTGCCAACATCGATTGCATTTTTAATATTACGGTGAAACATATCCTTAAATAGGTGCGCAACGTATAGGGAATCCTGAAAATGCCTGATCTGGATAATTTTAGAATCATTATGGGAAATCAGATTGAATTTTGAATTATATTCTAGGATTATTTTTTCAAGGAGGTCAAACTTCATAAGAATATCTGTTGTATTTTGTTTACCAACGATATAAATATCCTGAATGAAATTGCAGAAATCTTTACTTGGATCAGATGAGGTACAGAATATGCATTTTCAAAAGTAAAGATATGTGTGACGCACTACACTGATCGAATCATTCGGTTTGATCCGGAAGTCGGGTTAGATCTATTTTTTCTCCAGAAGTCTTCGGAAAAAGAGAAGTCGGCACTGGTTTTCCATCATGGAGATGCGGGCTGTGGCTTGTCGAATATCTTTCCCAACCGAAAAAGCGCCGTGACCGCGAATCATGGCCACCGTATGTTTCCCAAGAATCTGGGGGAAATGTTGAGCCACGCAGGTAGATCCTTCGCCATACGGACAATCCAACAAAACCGGAATTTCGGGAATGTAAAGAGAATCGGAATCTATCGGCCGGATCACCTCGTAATCCCAAGAGAGAGCGGTCGCGTGCGGCGGGTGTGCATGCACAACGGCTCCAATCTCCGGGTTTGCAAGATAGATGGCCCGGTGAACAGGAGTCTCCGAGGAAGCGCCTTTATCCCGCAGGGTGTTTTCCAAATTGACCGAAACAATATCGGATGGAGTGAGATCGCCCAAAAGAGAACCGGTGCGCGTCACATACAGCACCGGACCCTTACGCATGGAAATGTTCCCGGAGGTCAGGTGGATTAGACCCGCTTCCCAAAGCATTCTCCCGTACTTCACAAAGTCAGAATACACTGTCTTGTATTATACTATTCTTGTTGGTATTTTCAACCCGAATTTTGCATTAGGAAATAAGAACCGAATGCAAAATTCGGGTTCAACATTCCCCAGTTTGGTACTCAAAAGGTCATGTAATTTTTTAAACTGGCTAAAACTGCTATTTCCTGACGAGGGAGTTGATCAAGTCTATGGGGACGGGGAATATGATGGTTGAGTTCTTGTCGGACGCGATCTCCGTCAACGTTTGAAGGAATCGAAGCTGTAATGTGGCCGGCTCGGTGTTGATAATGCGGGCTGCGTCCGCAAGTTTTTGGGAAGCCTGGAACTCGCCGTCCGCGTGAATGATTTTCGCTCTGCGCTCGCGTTCCGCTTCCGCTTGACGCGCCATCGCCCGCAGCATTTCCGGGGCGAAGTCCACGTTCTTCACTTCCACCGCCGTGACTTTCACGCCCCACGGTTCCGTGTGCTGGTCAATGATCTTCTGCAGTTCGCTGTTCACATCGTCCCGGTTGGAAAGGAGTATGTCCACCTCCTTTTGGCCAAGTATGCTTCTTAGGGACGTTTGAGCAATCTGGGAAGTGGCAAACAAAAAGTTCTGCACATCCAAAGTGGCTCTCTTGGGATCCACGACCTTAAAATAAACCACCGCGTTCACTTTGACAGAGACGTTGTCTTTGGTGACGACGTCCTGCGGCTCGACGTCCATCGTCACGATCCGCGTGTCTACAATCCGCATGCTCTGAAGGACGGGGACCACCCAAATGAGGCCGGGACCTTTGATTTTCCAGTACCGGCCCAACATCAAAATTACCCCGCGTTCATACTCTTTTAAGATTCGTATCCCGGACACCCAAAGAAAGACAAATCCAATGATGACCACACCGATAACCGTCATAAGACCGCCTAACATCTGCATTTATTTTTACCCCCTCTTTTAACCCGACTTTGGTGTTCGGGATTTAACAAACAATTTTAAGTTCTCTACGCGCACGATTTCCACCTCTTCTCCTTGCGACACGTTCTCCTCGCTTTGAGCATTCCAAATCTCTCCGCCGTACAGAACCTGGCCTCGAGGCGTGAGGTCTGTTTTTGCGACCGCGGTTTCACCGACCATCCCTTCCGCTCCGCTTACCGGTTTTCTCTGTTTAACCTTGAGCAGCGCAGCGACCGCAAAAAAGAGAAACAATCCCGTCAACACGGAAACGGATAGGACCAGAGAGGTTTCGATCTTAAAACCAGGGAACTCCTGCGGAACCAAAAGGAGAGATCCGAGCGCCAAGGCGATCAGTCCTCCTAACCCAATCAGTCCGCTCACCACCTGACTCTCAATCACAAACAATAAAACCGCTAAAATAAGAAGACCAACTCCGGCAGAGTTGACCGGCAGAGTTTGCATGGCGTACAGTCCTACCAGCAAACAGATGGAACCCGCCACTCCCGGGAAAATCGCGCCCGGACTGATGATTTCATAGAGAAGTCCGTACATCCCTACAATTAGCAGAATATACGCAATGTTGGGATCGGTTAAAGTTTTAAAAAATTTTACCCTTAAACTCATGGGAAAATATCGTCTCTCAGAGTCTTGCGTCCGCAGAACTTTTTCTCCACCGGCGGTAGTGACCGCTTTCCCATCAATCTTTTTAAAAAGATCGTCTAAATCCTTAGCCACACAATCAATTGCTCCCAAAGCCAACGCTTCCCCTTCCGTGGAAGAACTGCTTTTGCGAACGGAATCTTCCGCCCAGGAACTATTTCTTTTTCTGGTCTCTGCGATGCTCTTAATGAAAGCGACGGTATCGTTTTCTAATTTTAAGCGCAGGTCACCTTCGCTCGCTTTACCAAGTTCCACAGGGTGCGCCGCTCCGATCCGCGTCCCCGGAGCCATCGCCGCAACGTGAGCCGCCAGAGTAATAAACGTGCCTGCGGAGGCGGCCCGGCTGCCCGCAGGAGAAACGTAAACCACAATCGGACAAGGTGAGGAGAGCATCTCTTTCACTAGAAGACGCGTGGATTCCAGAAGACCGCCGGGTGTGTCGAGTTGGAGGATGAGAGCGTTCGCTCCTTCCTGCTCCGCGTTCCGGATGGCTGACACCAACCACTCGCAGGAAGCCGGTCCGATGGAACCATCATAACTTGCGATCAAAACGAACGGGCGGGTACTGGCAAAAAGCGCAGAAACTGAAATCCCTATGGAGAGCGCCACGGAAAAAAAGAGCGTGAGAAGTTTTGTTCTGACCGGAACGGAAACGGACTTCACCATTGCGCCGCCTTCTCAAAAACATAGACGTCCACTGACTTGTGTTCCCAGGGACGGGAAGCGTGTTTGTCCTCTACAAAAAGATCGATGCGGTTTCCTTTAATGGCGCTGCCCGTATCCGACGTGTAGGCGTACCCGTACCCGGGAACATAAAGACGCGTTCCCATCGGGATGACGCCGGGATCCACGGCAACCAATCCGCGTCTCACGGCATGACCGCTGAAAGTGATTGTGCCGGGCACCTGCGGATCCCCGACCCAATAAGCTGTCGCAACCATTTTTATTTTCTTCGATCCAAAAAGGTCATAGATTTTCTCGGGTTGACCGTTCTCGTTCAATAAAACGATTTGTTCGGACGGTATTTTCTCCACGTTCAAAAGCGCTCGCCTCATTTCACTGGTGGGGAAAATCACCGGATGTGACCAAACTGTTTTGCGGTAATATCCCGCGCGGATCTCCACAGACCTTAAGTTCCGCGCTGTCTTTGTCTTCCACGACGGGAAAAAGGCGCTGAACTCTTTTACTGTCCCATCCTCACGCGCCGAACGATGCGTAGCGGACGCGACCTTCTTTGGTTTTAGCGCGGCCTTGCGCGCGGGATAAAGCATTGTTTCTGTTGTGAACATCAGAAATAGCGCAAAGCCCGCAAGGACAGCGACCCTCATTCCCGTCAGGATTTCTCCATCACGAATTCAACATCATTGATCCTCGTAGTCGTCCAGATAAGGCCGGAGACGAACGCGCGCGCCTAACGATTCCACCAAAGAAG
>JACPSV010000084.1 GCA_016193115.1 Elusimicrobiota bacterium | reverse complement strand
TAAGGTGCTCTTTGGCCTCCTGAATCTTCTCCACAACTTGAGATTCCTTGGCGCCGTCAAAAACGGGGGTCACCATCTGCACATCCAACACGCGTCCCGCCCAGCCCAACATCGTTTCCAAAAGCTGACCCACGTTCATTCGGGAAGGAACGGAAAGCGGAGAAAGCACCATATCCACGGGTCTGCCGTCCGGCAGGTACGGCATGTCCTCGCGTTTCATGACCTTGGCCACGACCCCTTTGTTCCCATGACGCCCGGCCAACTTGTCTCCCACCTGAACCTTCCTGCGGGAAACGATGTACACCTTCACAATTTTGTTCACCGTGACCGGCATCTCATCGCCGGATTTAAGGCCCTCTTTCGTGCGGGCATAGGATTTGCGCAGTTCCTGCTCTTTCCTCTCGAAAAAGGCCTGCAACATCTCTTTCTTCTCCGGAACCTTATGCGAGCCCCGCCAATAATCTTCGAGGTGCGCGAGAGCTTCTTTCTTCTCTTCCCGTAGTTTCTCTAAATTGTTTTGAAACTCTCTTTCCATTTCTGATTTGCGGGTTTCTTCTTCTTTCTTGCCCAACTTTTCGCGGCGGAGAAAGACTTCTACCGACAAAACTTTTCCGGTCACGCCGGGAGGCACTCTTAAGGAAGCGTCCGCCACCTCTTCCGACTTCTTCCCGAAAATCACTTTCAGAAGCTTCTCTTCGGGAGAGACCTGCTGTTCGCCTTTGGGGGTCACTTTCCCAACCAGGATGTCGCCCGGCCCGACTTCCGCTCCCAGAGAAATAATCCCACTTTCATCCAACTGTGTCAGGGCGTCCGCGCCCACGTTGGGGATATCGCGGGTAATCTCTTCCGGACCCATCTTGGTGTCGCGCGCTTCGATCTTAAATTCCTGGATATGAATGGAAGTAAAAACGTCCTCGCTGACCAAACGTTCGCTGACCAGGATAGCGTCTTCAAAGTTGTACCCTTCCCAAGGCATGAACGCCACCAAAATATTTTTACCCAAAGCGATCTGTCCCTGATCCGTGGAAGGGCCGTCCGCCAAAGGGTCTCCTTTTTTCACGTGCTGACCCACTTTGACGATCGGGGTAAAATTGATGCAGGTGTCCTGATTGGAGCGGGTATACTTTCTTAAAGGATAGAGATCAATATGATCTTTGGAAGAAGAATCCTGGCTCCAAACCCCCAAACCATCCGAGGTTACGGAAATCACCTCTCCCGCCGATTTCGCCACAATCGTGGCCGCCGAATCTTTGGCCACGCGCTCTTCAATGCCCGTACCTACCAACGGAAACTCGGATTTCAGGACGGGCACCGCCTGTCTTTGCATGTTGGAACCCATCAGGGCGCGGTTCGCATCGTCGTGCTCCAAAAAGGGAATCAGAGAGGCGGAAACGGAAACGACCTGCATGGGCGAGATATCCATATAATTGATGTCTTTGGGATCTTTGAGGGGAAAATCTCCCCGGTGACGACAGGCAATTTGATCGGCCGCAAAACGGCCGGTTTTATCTAAGGGGGCGTTCGCCTGGGCAACCACGTATTCGTCTTCCTTATCAGCCGTCAAGTAGTCCAATTTTTCCGTGACCCTGGCGTTTTCGGCCTTGCGATAAGGGGACTCAATCAAGCCGTACTCGTTCACGCGGGCAAAACAAGCCAGAGACGTAATCAAACCGATATTCGGACCTTCCGGCGTTTCAATCGGGCAGAGCCGCCCGTAGTGGGTATGATGCACGTCGCGCACCTCAAATCCAGCGCGTTTTCTGTGTAATCCTCCCGGTCCTAGGGCCGAGAGCCGGCGCTTGTGCGTCAGCTCCGCTAAAGGATTGGTTTGATCCATAAACTGGGAGAGCTGAGAAGTTCCAAAAAATTTGCGCACAATTCCAACCACCGGAGATGTATTTAAAACGGTCCGGGGCGTGAGAATGGCTTTATCCGGCAAATTCATTTTGTCGCGGGCGAGACGCGCCATTTGCATGAGACCGATGCGCAGCTGGTTTTCCAAAAGTTCCCCCACGACCCGCACCCTTCGATTTCCCAAATGATCAATGTCGTCCATTTCCACTTTTATTTTCTCTTCGCCCGCATCAATAGAGGAGAGCCCATTGTTGAGCGCGATCAGGTAACGCAGAGTGACCAGAACATCCTCGACCGCAAGCGTCCTTTTTCTGTCAGAAGGGATTTCAAAGGAGAAGTCCTTTCGTCCCGCCAAATCCTTAAACAAGGGAAGAAACTTCTTCAAAATTTTGTAACGGCCGACGCGTGTAAAATCGTATTTACGAATGCTGTTTAAGAGAATAGAATCCAGATAGGTTTCCGCTTGTTCCGGGGCAATGTATTCCTGGGCGCGCAGGATGCGGTAAATGGCTTGGGTTGATTCCTTCTTGGTTTTGTAAGGATCCTTGGCAATCGTATTGTGAATAGCGACGTCCAACAAAGCAGGATCCATTTTCAGGAGAGTGACGGCATGGATCCCTTTCTCCTGCAATTTAGCGAACAGCTCCCGCGTCAATTCCCGGTTGGCCTCCACCAAAACTTCGCCGCTCGTTTTGTCCACCACATCTTCCGCGCAAATCCTACCCACAACGTCTTCCACGCGGACGCGATCAAAAGAAACCGGCTCCACTTCATAAAAAAGTTTTAAGATCTGAGCGTCTGACTCAAAACCCAACGCTCTTAAAAACGTTGTGGCGGGAAGTTTTCTTTTTTTGTCTACGCGGACGTAAAGCGCGTTATTTAAGTCAAATTCAAATTCCACCCAGGCCCCGCGGTAAG
>JACPSV010000212.1 GCA_016193115.1 Elusimicrobiota bacterium | reverse complement strand
TTGAGTTGCGGCGAGCTGGGAATGATGGTCTCTCTGCGCGGCACGGAAATGGGCAAAGTTCCTCTCAAAGAGGCCGTGAACGCGTTGCGTTTGGTAGACCCCAATGGTGAGGAAGTCCGAATGGCAAAAGCAACAGGCGTCTCTTTCGGCAATTAGAGAACTGAAATCCAAAACCTTTTTCGCAGGGGCGCTCGCCCCTGCGGGCTCGCTCGACGGAGAGCTCGGCCGTAAGAAAGTGCCGAGATCTCCGACGCCCTGCGAAAAAGGTTTTGGATTTCAGTTCTCTAGGCGTTTTCGTCTATCAACTGCTTTTCTTTGTCCGAGTTGCGCTGCGTGTTTTCTAATCCGCTCAAAATCCTGCCTTCTGTTTTAGAGATGAGGTTTATTATTTGGACGATCGTTGCATAAGCGGCGCTGACGATCCAATCCTCTCCGTCCACGGTGACGATCGTGAGTTTCTCGCCTTTGTGGATCAGTTTTCCTTCCAACGCTTTATAGACCCACTCTGTGCTGAGAGTTCTTTTCCAAATCGGAGGATGGAGAATGGCGGGGTTTCGTTGGTGGATCTGTTGGTACAAATTCTCGCCTAACTCTTTCTTCAGGCGATTATTCACGATCCATCGGGGTAGACGAGTTAGGAGTACGGTCGTTTTTTCGTCTTTTTCCGCCCAGCTACGAATGGCTTCCCGCATGCGCTCTTTCTTGTCCTCGTTTCTGCCAAAGAATACACCGACATCAAACACACTGACATTGCTTTCGTTGCCGATGTCTGCCATTGGAATTCTAGCATCATGGGCATGGTCTCTTCCATAGTTAAAGGCCTGGTTGATCTTTCTCCGGACTGATCTGGACAGTCTGATTTTCTTATCGCCTCTGAATCCAAAAGCATGGGCTAACTCAAGAACATTCTGCAATGAGTTTCCATCCCCGTTTAAATTTTGAACCCGAAACAGGGTCTCAGTCAGATTCGTGGAGATCGGAACGATCTGCGCATCGCTTCGGACGTATTTTCTAACGGCTTTTTCAAAATAGTCTCTCAGTTTGGTATTGTTTGGGTTCAACTTGTCCATTTCTCCCAAAAGAGTCGCGATCTCATAGAACGAATCCTTATCGTTTGCCTCTGATTCCAGAGCTTTCTGAACATCCTGCTCAGCCGATTCTGCAGGATCCGCGCCTTCTTGGCCCGAAAGTTCTCCTAATGTGGAGTATTTCCAGCTCCTATCTTTAGAATCGCCTCCCATAGAGTTCCCGCTGTCTCCACCATCTTTCCTTGTGAATACGGGAATCGCGGTTTTGCTGGTTAAGACGTCTACGTGATGCGGAATTTGATCCCAACGGAGTTCGCCTCCTGTTCTCAGGATCAGAGCTTTTTTTAATTTCGTGTCATCCTCTGTGGTTTCGGTCACGGTGATGAAAAATTCTTGCTCAAAAATTTGGACCACGTCCTGATCCATGGAGATTCTTAAAGTGCTGTAAGGAACGGCATAAAACTGCAAATTCTGGGATCGAATGGCCGCGCCGATGAATTGAGACTGTTCCCATTCGCCCTTCGGATTGAGTTTGTAAGCCCAGACCTCTCTTGTCACGGATTCGGTTCTTTGGATCATTGTCTTTCCATCCAGAGAGGTATACGTGAAAGGTTGCTGTCCCTGAACCGTTTCGGCAAGAATATGCATCCTCCCAATCTTGAACTCGTCCAGATCATTCCGACTGATCCTTGCCCATTTCAGGGTGGGAATGTCTTCTGTTAAAATGGAATGCATTCGATTCAAGATAAATTCTAGTTGAGCCATTCCCTGTTTGATTGTGACTTTATTTCCTCTCCCAGTCCGCAAAGTGGATAATTGGGAAAAAATTAAGCGCACATCCATGGTGAGTTTACTCAAGAGCTCATAACCATCTTTATAAGGGAAATGTCTGTCATCCGTACTCAGAAGACTCAACGGATCCTTGCTGGTGATATCCGCCAAACGATACAGGCGGACAGACAAAAATCCATTCAAAAGAGCGGTGAAAGCAAGGATATTAAAAATGGAGCTGAATCGCGCATCAGAAATTTGTGTGAGGATATCCGCGTAGTGCCACCCTACGAGAACGGCAAACAATGAGATAATAATGTAAACCTGGAACGGGATACGCCCGATTTCTTTGGTCGTTTTTTTTGGGTGGACGATGTTGTGGTAGGCATGAGGATTTAAGTGGGCCGCAACGTAAGCGACAGTGACTGCTATAAAGAAAAGGAGGTAATAGGGAAGAGACATGGGAAAGAAATTAAGGGCGACCAGAGCAATTCCAGAAGCTAGCGAAAATGGAGTTGCAATCGAATTCAATTTCATGGGTTCGTTGCCTACATCCCACCCCAATTTTTCATGCAGCCACTGGTATCCACGATGCGCTATCAACTTGTTTGCGAACCAAAAGACGACAGAAAATGCCAGTATGAAGAGAGTGAGGGAGTAGACGGAATTGTGGAGAGGGATATGAAACAAAGCCATCAGCCCTTTCGCTGCATGGAAGGCGATATTGGAAGATAAAATCCCTAAGAAAATGCTCTCCGCGGGAGCCATGACATAGCTATTCCACCATTTCGGTCCCCCCGTCAAACTCAAGGGATCAGTCCCGGATCGTCCTCTTCGGGAAGAAACAGGAAAAACAAACATTAAAACTCCGAGCGCCGCGACGCCCAATCGTTCAGCGACTGATTTCAGATTTTTGGGGACAAAGGATTGCTCATCTTCCGGCCTTTCTTTCATTTCCTTTTGTTGAGGACTATATTGATTCAGATCGAATGTCTTGGAATACCTCTTCACTTTGCCATCGCCGGAAAACAAATCAAACTGGACTTTAACGCCGGTCACTCCAATTATTTTGATCGAGATGTTTTCCACTGGCCTTCCATACTCTTTTCTACCATCAAAATCTTCCAAGATATCGCCCGATCTGTCCGCTACGAGCAGTCTGTTTCCGGCAATCATGACGATATAGTCTGCGTTGGGCGTCAGATAAACGTCCTGATCATAGATCATGGTGTCGGCAAGAATGAGTCGCTCAAATCCAGCTTGAACGTTTCTTAGATAATAGTCCTTGGAAAGATCTGATTTGCTTCTTGAAAAAATTTGAATGTTTCGATCCGTACTGAGTGCGACGAGGCGATCTCCCGGCAAAAGCCTTCCAATAGGGATACGCTCGATCGTTTGGTACAATTTCTTTCCGTCCGAATACGGGAATTCGTCCAATTTTTTGCCATGCAAGTCGTAAACCCTATAAAACTTCTTACCCCCTTGCCGCATGAGGACGA
>JACPSV010000211.1 GCA_016193115.1 Elusimicrobiota bacterium | reverse complement strand
GTCCCGCAAATTGTTCGCGGCCGCATCTTCCAACGTTTTTACCGAATCCCTAAAAGTTAAAGTGAAGCTTAAACTTTTCTTTCCGGCGGAATTAGAATCGGAGTACTGGTCGAACACGATGCAGTTTTCAAGAACGTTCCCGCCCGCGTTCCGAATCTCCCGGAAAATCTCGTTCCAAGACACGGTTTCCGGGATCCAAACGGAACAATCCCTCTGGATCGCGGGCGTTCTGGGAACGGGAGATATTTTTTTCTGGCGCGCGGCATTCTCCAGAAGCGCGGCTAAATCCAATTCCATCAGAGCCACAGGTTCTGAATAGTTCCACTCTTTGGAAATTTGCGGGTGGATCAATCCGGCCACGCCGATACTGGTTTTGCGCCCTGCCTGTTCTTTTTCAATCAGGAAAGAGAAGTGCGGATGAAAAGAAGCGTGATGGAACGGTTGCCACACTGTATCGTTGACATGGAGTTGAGAAAAAATGCGTTCGATCACTCCCTTCAGCCAGAAAAAATCAATCGGTCTCGGCTCTGGGCTTTTCCAAAAGGGGAGTTGGGCGTTTCCGCAAGCCGCGGCTGAAATCATTTCCTTCTCTTCCAGACCATTTTCTTTCTTATGAAATGTGGTTCCGATTTCAAACAACCGAATATCCTTTTTCTGATAGGAGAGGTTCGTTTGCAGATTTTTAAGCAGTTCCGTTAGGAGAGACGGCCTCAAAAGAGATTGATCTTCCGCCAGAGGGTTCTCAATTGCGACCGGCTGCGCTCTGTCCGCGCAATCGCGGCAACTTTTTTCGGAAACAAATCCATAATTGTAAGCCTCGTAAAATCCCAAAGAATTCAGCGTCTGTCTTAGATCGCGTTTCCAGCGACGTTTATCATCGGAATAGGAAGCAGATCCCAGCCGGATCCTGGCCCCTTGCGGAGCGATGGTTTCGTACCCTCTCAAACGAATGATTTCCTCCGCATAATCTACCATCCGACTCAAATCCAACCGCCACTCCGGATTCCGAACCGTCAAGGACTCCTTCTCTTGGGAAAGAATCGGGACGCCGATTTTTTTGAGCTGGTCTTCGATTTCGATCGCAGAAATTTTCTCTCCTAAAACTTTTTCTATCTGCGAGGTGATAAGGGAAACGGTCGGCTCTGCGGGAAGGGAAGAGGCGACGTCTTGAGCTGCGGTGATTTTGGTTTGGGAGTTATCCAGAATCAGGGTGAGAGCTCTGTCGCTTCCGGAGACGCAACTCCATGCGCTGACCCCTCTTTCAAAACGGTAAGACGATTCGCTCGCCAGGTTTAGACGTTTCTTTGCGTTGCGGATCAAGCGGCGGTCAAATTGGGCGCTTTCTAACAGGATATTTTGGGTTTGCGCCGTGACAGCTGTTTCTTCCCCACCCATGATTCCGGCGATAGCGACCGGTTTCTTGGCGTCGGCGATCACCAATATCTCCGGATCCAGAGGATAGGTTTTTCCGTCTAACGCGAGAATCGCCTCTCCCGTCTTTGCTCTGCGCACAACGATTTTTCCGCCTGCCAGTTTGTCCGCGTCAAAGGCATGCAATGGCTGACCGATTTCTAAAAGAACGGCATTGGTGATATCTACGATATTGTTGATCGGGCGGATACCGCATCGGATCAGGCGAACTTGCAGGGAGAGAGGAGAGGCCGCGACGCGGACTCCCTCTATCTTTCTGGCGCTATAGCGCGGGCAGCCTTGCGGATCCTGAACCTCTACGTTATATTTCGGGAGAGTCTTCATGTCAGGAATTTTAAGTTGGGGTTCGGGCAGATTCCGGTTCAGTTTAGCCGCGATTTCCCGCGCGATCCCTATTTGACAAAGGCAGTCCGGACGGTTAGGAGTGATTTCACATTCCAGAATGATATCCTCTAGCCGGACTAAGGATTCCAAGGCAGTCCCCAACTTAGTTTCCTGCGGCAAATAGAGAAGACCGGATTGATCTTCCCCGATACCCAACTCTTTTGCGGAACAGAGCATTCCGGGAGAACGGACCCCGCGGATCGTCGCTTCGCGGAGAGGATCTCCTTGGGCAAGGGAAGCGCCTACTTTTGCCCAAAAAACTTTACGGCCCGGAACCAAATTGGGAGCTCCGCAGACAACTTTTTGCGTTTCTTGTCCGTCAGTTACCAGAACAATCTGCAGCCGGTCCGCGTTCGGGTGTTTCGAGATCTCCAGAACTTCCGCCACGGTGATGCCTTGGCATTGGCGGTAGGTTTGCGCGGAGGAGACTTCAAATCCAAGTTGGAGCAGGAGATCGGACAGATCCTTGATGGGAAGGTTCAGAGTCTGTCCCAAAATTTCTTCTATCCAGCGCAGAGAAATTTTCATTTAGAATTGGGAGAGGAAATCGAGATGGTTTTCATAGAAGAGACGCATGTCGCTAATTCCGTATCGGATCATGGCGATTCTTTCAATGCCCATACCAAAAGCAAATCCTGTGATTTCGGGAGGGTATCCCACGGCCTGAAAAACGTTGGGGTGAACCATTCCCGCGCCCATCATCTCAATCCACCCTGTTCCCTTACAGACCGGACAATTCGATTGGCTTTGCCGGCAGATCGTGCAGGAGATGTCCACTTCCGCGCCGGGTTCCACAAAGGGAAAATAGGAAGGCCGGAACCGGGTCTGCACGTTCTTTCCGAACAATCGTTGACAGGCCAGAGCGATGGTTCCTTTGAGGTCGGCAAAAGAGACGTTCTCGTCCACCGCCAACCCTTCCACCTGGTGGAACACAGAAGAGTGAGTGGCATCCACCGCTTCGTGGCGGTAAACGCGGCCGGGCGCGATGATTCGAACGGGCGGTTTTTGAGAGCGCATGACTCGGATTTGAACGGGCGAAGTGTGGGTTCTCATCAAATGTTGAGGGTTCCCCCGGATGTAAAACGTGTCGTGCATGTCCCGCGCGGGATGATCCGGCGGGATATTGAGGGCGCCAAAATTGTTTTCGTCCGTCTCGATTTCCGGTCCTTCGGCGACGGAAAAGCCCATGCTGACAAAGGTTTCCATCACTTCTTCCAGAATTTGGGTTAAAGGGTGGGAAGATCCTATCAGAAGCGGCGCGGCGGGCAAACTCCAATCTTCACGGTTTTTTTCCAATTCAGCCCGCAATTGAGTCTCTTCCAGTTGTTTCAGTTTCGATTGCAGGCTTTTTTCCAGAGACTCTTTGACCGCGTTCAGGGCCTGTCCTTCTTTTTGTTTTTGTTCGGAAGAAAGTTTTTTTAGTTTGTCCAGGAGATCATTAAAAATCCCTTTACGTCCAAAATATCGTTTGCGGAGTTCTTCCAGATCCTGAAGGGAGGCGATCGGACTCAGTTCGGAGATGAAATTCTTTTCAATTTCGTTGAGATGCGCGGTCACACAGCAGATACTATTGCAGAGCGGCTTTAGATTGGGACGCGATCTGTTGAAAGTCAGAGGGCGCGTGGATCGCCAGTTCTGAAAGCATCTTTCGGTTCAAAAGAATGTTCGCTTTTTTCAGTCCGGCCATGAACTGGGAATAGGAGAGACCTTCCGGACGGGACGCGGCGTTGATCCGCGTGACCCACAGGGAACGGTACTCCGCTTTTTTGACTTTTCGGCCCCGGTAAGCGTAACGAAGGGAATGTTCCACCTGCTGGAGCGCCTGTCTCCAGCGGTTATTACGGTTAGAATAATACCCTTTTGAAATCCTAAATAGTTTCTTTTTTCGTTGTCGTGTGTATACGCCGCTCTTAACGCGCATGTCTTTTTTTCTCCAGTCGTTTAACCATACGGCAGCATTTTTTGGATGACTTTCGCATCCGCGCCGGAAAGGTATGCGGCTTTTCTAAAGAAACGTCCCCGCTTGGAGGACATCCCGGCCAGTAAGTGTCTGGCCCCGGCCCGCTTATATTTAACTTTCATTTTTGCGGTAAACCGAAACCGCTTTTTCGCTCCGCTATGACTCTTTAGTTTAGGCATCGTTTTTATTTTTTAGGAGCGATCAATATGGACATCCTGTTACCGTCTAATTGAGCGTCCTGCTCCAAAGTGAATTTACTGTCCAACATCTCTTTCAATCTATTCAGGAGATTCAAGCCCAACTCTCTATGTTCCATCTCCCGTCCGCGAAAGACCACGGTAATGCGCACCTTAAACTTCTGATCAATAAACTCTTTCATGTGATTGAATTTAGTGGTCAGATCATGTTCCGAGATTCTGGGGTGCAACCGAATCTCTTTGAGCAAGCCTGCTTTCTGATGTTTTCGGGACTGTTTAAGACGCTTATCCCTTTCGTAACGGTACTTGGAAAAATCCGCGATTTTAACGACGGGCGGATTGGCTCCCGGAGCCAACTCTAAAAGGTCTTTGCCCCGCGCTTGAGCTAATGAAAACGCTTCTGCGATTGGCCGAATCCCAAGCTGGGACCCATCCTCATCAATCAACCGCACTTCCCGTGCCCGTATCTGCTCATTGATGCGCGGTTCTGGCGTCTTAGAGATCGTCTGTCACCTCAGTCCTGTTCCCTCCTCATCATAAATAGGGCAAAATTCTATCTATTTTTGCCCCTCGAAGTCAAATGGGGTTCTGTCCTCTTGATTCTATTTCTTTCCGGAGCAGGGCTGACAAAGAGTCGCAAGTCATGGCTCCTAGATTGGATCCGTCTTGTTTTCGAACCGTTATTGTCCCTTCTTTTTTCTCTTTTTCTCCCACAATCAAAAGGTAGGGAATCTTGTTCATGGAGGCTTCCCTGATTTTGAGACCTATCTTTTCTGTTCTTTCATCCCATGCGACCCTTAAATTTTCTTTTAGCAGGGATTTCCGTATCTCTTGAGCGTACTCGTTCTGGCCTTCCGTGATCGTCAAGATCGTGGCCTGAATTGGGCTCAACCAAAGAGGGAAAAGTCCCGCATGATGTTCGATCAGGATGCCGATAAACCGTTCCAGACTGCCCAGAAGAGCGCGATGCACCATGACGCAATGGCTTTCTTTGCCTTCCGAGTTGCGGTACGTGACGTCAAATTTCTGGGGTAGATTGAAATCCACTTGAACCGTAGAACACTGCCACTCGCGGTTCAGGCAGTCCCGGATCTTTAAGTCAATTTTGGGTCCGTACAAAACTCCTTCTCCCGGATCAATCTCATAAGGAAGGTTCAGGGAAGTCAACGCTTTTTTAAGCGCGGATTCCGCCAATTCCCAGTTTTCCAAAGCGCCGCTAAATTTTTCCGGACGGGTAGAGAGTTTAATATCGTAATCACGAAAACCGAACGTTTGCAAAATGTGGAGAGTCAGTTTCAAAACATTGGCGCATTCCTCTTGCAGCTGGTCCATGCGGCAGAAAATGTGCGCATCGTCCTGAGTGAACCCGCGCACCCTCAAGAGACCGTGCATGACTCCGCTCCTCTCATAGCGATAGACCGTGCCAAACTCCGCCAGACGGATAGGCAGATCCCTATAAGAATGAAGCTGATCTTTATAGATCAAGATGTGGCCCGGACAGTTCATCGGTTTCAGAATGAAAGGCTGGTTTTCTATTTCGATGGGAGGGAACATATTTTCTTGGTAATAATCCCAATGTCCGGAAGTTTTCCAAAGATCCAACCGCGCGATGTGTGGGGTATAGACAAAGAGGTATCCTTCTTTTTTTAAGGTTTCTCTTAAGAAATTTTCAATTGTCTCCCGAATCTGGGCTCCTTTGGGGTGCCAATATATGATTCCGGGCCCGGCCATTTCCGGTTGGATCGAGAAAAGATTCAACCTTTTTCCCAATTCCCGGTGATCCCTTTTTTTGGCTTCTTCCAAACGTTGCAAGTAATCATCCAACTCTTTTTGGCTGGACCAGACGGTCCCATAAATTCTTTGCAGTCGTTCCCTTTTTTCATCCCCTCTCCAATAGGATCCGGCGATCTTCAGGAGCTTAAAATACTGAAGTTTTTGGGTGCTGTCCACGTGCGGCCCTTCGCAGAGGTCTATGAAGGTATCATGGTGGTAATAGGAAACCTTTTCATCGGTAATCCCGTCCAAAATTTCAAGTTTATATTTTTCCCCCCGCGCCGCAAAAAACATTTTTGCCTCTTCTTTGCTGTGCCATGTACAGGTAAAGGAGTGGTTCCCCTTTGCGATTTCGAGCATTTTAGTTTCTATCTTTTCTAAATCTTCCGGAGTGAAATGATGCGGAGAATCAAAATCATAATAAAACCCGTCTTCAATTGGAGGGCCAATCGTCAGATGGGTTTCCGGAAAGAGCGCCTGAACCGCTTGCGCCATGAGGTGCGCGCAGGAATGCCGCATGCGGTGAAGCATCTCCTCCCGCGCAATATCCTTAGGAATTTCAACCTTTTCTGTCGCCATAGGGGCTCTTATCATATACGATTAGAGCTTTTTTTTCAAATCGGGTTCATCCTCATCTGCGCGATAAAAGGTCGGCCTTAATTCTCCATTCCACTGCTTTTTGTTCGTTATTTTTGAGATGATAGATATCCGAGAGTTCCCAATAAACTTCAGGTCGTTTGGGAGCCAGCGTCAGAGCTTTTTGCATAAGATTTTCGGCCTGGTCAAGATAAGAGGTATCCAACTTGTGCACGGTTCGGCAGAGAAGGGAACTGGCTAAATAAGATTTAAGTTCCAGGGGATGATCCTGAATGTTTTTGTTCGATTCGGATAGGGCAAGAAGCAGTCCCTCTTTCTTATCCTGCAGAGTGAGGGAAGGATTTTGTAGATTGAGTAAAATCGCTTTTACCAACTCAATCCTGACTTCAAAGTTTGTGAAACTGTCCGTATTGAGCGCCTGTCGGAACAGATCTATCCCTCTAGAGTAAGAATTTCCCTGAGTTGTCGCCGCTTCCAAACCCAGTTTATTTTTTGTATAGGGTCTCCAATTGAAGTAATAAATCGAACTGACCACAAACCCAGCGACGCTCACATATAGGAGAGGAATTGGTATTTGAGGACTGACACCCGCGCGTAAGGAAGGATAACCTGCTGCGCCCTTGCCGAGATTGGATCTCTTGTTTTTGTCCGGAGGTTTGGTCTCCTGTAGGAGAGTGAGTGTGACTCCCAGAATCGCGTAGAATAAAGTCATGGAAGCTGGCATTTCCAGATTGGTCAG
>JACPSV010000209.1 GCA_016193115.1 Elusimicrobiota bacterium | reverse complement strand
GTTTTGAGATACGAATACGATGAGGTGGGATTGCTTAAAGAGGCCAGCGCCGATAAAGGAATTAGCATTTCTGATGACGGGTTTGGCAACATGACGGAAAGTCATGTCCAGCAAAACTACATTATTATTAACGGAGCGGCGAAAGTGAAAAAGTCCGAGACTTCTTCCTACACGCAGAACTTGGATGGTTCCTTCAGTTACATGGGTTGGAACGGTCAAGGACAGGCGATGACGGTCATCTACAACTATGTGAGCGACGGACGCGTCTCGCAAAAAACTACCACCAAAGGCGAGTCGCAAGGGCCTCCTCCCACGGTTACAAGGGCGAGCTATGAGGACGGCCAGTTTCTGGAAACGACAGCGGAGGGAACGATCTCGCGAGGCGAGATTGAAATCGAAGGCAAGACTTACCGATTTGAGGAAGATGATACCGGCACACTCGTAGCCACCCACCAGGACGAGGATGGGATCACTCGCCGGTATACCTTAGAACCGTCAGAGAACGGACTTGCTTTATCCGCCTCTGACGGTTCACTTTTTACTCTGAGCGTGGATAAAGAGACCAACCGTCTTGTCATCTCTAATGAGCAGATGACACAAACCTTAGAGGCCGCGGAGATTGTGGTCGTCACCAAAGTGTATGACCGCGCAGGCCAACTGATTGGCGCTTCAGGGTCGGGAACCTCCATTTCTAACGATGGGTTTGGGAATCTCACCACTTCCGTTATCCAACAAAGTTATATCATCCTGGCCGGCCAAGCTAAACTCTGGCAGTCCGCCACTAAAACTAACACAACCAATCTGGATGGCACATGGAGCGCAATGGACGGCAGCGTTCACAAAATTGACTTAAACCACGACGGCGATACGGAGGATGACGGGGAAACCGTGACCACAGCTCCCATCACGATGACATACGAGTACGATACGAGGGGGAAAATTGGCCGGTTGATGAACGTGACCGCGAGCGAAGGTGTGTCCATCAACGGGGACATTTTTGGCAACAGAACTCTCACGCGGATCACCCAAACTTTCTCTAATCCCGAACTGACCGGCGGTCAAGCTAAAATTTTGACCACGACTTCCAGAACCCATACGGTGAATGCGGACGGTTCCTGGAGCAGGATGGACGGGGAGACACTGGATTTCGATGGAGAAAGAATCCAGACGCAAGGTTCCATGATTATCTACAACTACGACAAAACCGGCCGCCTTCTGGGCGCGTCCGCGACCAAAGGGGTGAGCGTTTCTGACGACGGGTTTGGAAGCAGAACCCTCTCCATCATCCATCAAACTTTCACCGATCCTGCCTTGACGGGTGGACAAGCCAAAATTGCCTCTTCAGAAACTTCTTCTTACACTCTCAATCTCGACGGTTCCTGGAGTATCATGGGAGGAGAAGCTTTGACCGGCTCTTTCAAAACCAAGATGAAAAAAGATTTTATCTCCGCTTCCGCGGAACTGAAACTGGCCCAGGCAGCGTTCGATTCCGAGTACGCCGCTCTCTGGCAGGAAGAAAAAGACCTCCGCAAAGATTTGGCGCGCGCGCAGGAAAAATTGGACTTGGAAGTGGGGAGCATCATTGAAAAGTATGAGTCGGCGGTGTTGCAGCTCCAACAAAACAGATCCAACGCTCTGGATTCCATGCAGATTAGTTTCGGTTCCTATCAGGGCTCTTTTGAGAGCATATTGGAGAGCTTGAAAGGCGAACGAGACACCAAAATTGAAGGCGCGAATAAAGCGTACAAGGACGTTGTCACGGCCGTGAACGGCGCCCTGCAGGGCGCCAGCGAGAGAAACTTATATTTGGCGTATCATGAGATGGCCCGGTCCAGCGGCAGTTTGGCGCCTTTGGTGCGCGCCGACATCCAAAACATGGAAGGGGCCGCAAGTTTTAGAGATTTGCGCACTATTCTGGAAAAATTGAACGGCGGCAACAGCGCTGTAAACGTGGAAATGGACAAATTTTATTCCGGGATAATGAAAAAAATTGGCGACGGCATAAATACAATTTGGAAAAGCGGCGCTCTGACGGTGGGCGATGTGGATCCCATGAGTGACAATACCATCGAGGCGATAGGCAAAAGGAAAGAGGCCGATTCCAATGCCTGGGCCGAGTTTAGAGATAGGTTCACCGCCATTTTAAGAAGAGGGGAGAGTTTAGAGGGAGCTAAATACGAGCTGAAAAAAGCGTATCATGCTTACATGGAAACAAGAAAAAATAATGCTTGGGATTTTAAGAACGATATGCGGGAGAAATTTCAGGGTTGGGCAGAGGGTATAAAAGAAAAGGCGAAAAAAACCAAAGACTCGCGGATAAAAGAGTTTGATTCTGAACTTAGCTCTAGAGTTTCCGGCTTGGAATCCGCAAAAAGTAGACAGGTAACATCCACCAAACAGTTTTTTAATGGGTTAATCGGCAAAATTGCCGCTCTCAAAACGAAAGAAGTCGCGGACAAGAAGTCAGAATACAGCGCCGCCATGGCGGCCAAGGAACAGAAGTTAAAAGCGGTGAGAACACGTATCAACGACCTGCGATCGAATATTGAGTCGGCCAAGTCTAAAAAAGAGTCCGTAGAGTCCAAAAATAAAAGTATTGAAAACTCCCAGTCCCTGGTTGTGAAATACAATTACGATCGGAACGGAAAACTTGTGAACAGTACGGGCGAAAACAAAAACGTGACGGCCGGATTTGTGGCGACGGGGGTTGGCCGGTCCTTCAGCGACGACGGGTTTGGGAACGTGACGGTAACGGAAATCACTCAAAACATGTCTTTAGAGGGCGGACAAGCCAAAATCAAACAGGCCGTCACCAGTTCTCACACCCAAAATCTGGATGGAACCGAATCTTGGATGGGATGGCCCAGCGGTACAAAGGATTCTGGCGGAAAAGATATTCTAAACGGCGAATCCCTCACGATCACGTACAACTATAACCATGCCACGGGACGTCTCAAGGCAGACGCCAACGGTTTTGTGGCCACGGGGTCGGGAGTGTCCTACTCGGCGGACGCCTTCAACAACGTCACAACTGCCCGCATGACCCAGAATTTTGGGGAAGTAAACGGTCAGGCAAAACTGAAAGAGAACCTCACCGCCTCTCTCACAATCAATGCGGACATGTCCTGGAGTTCGACGGGCTGGACGGAAGGAGATAAGACCGGCGGTACCGCCGTAAAGGTGACGTACACCTATTACGGGGAAGAGGGAGTGGAATCGCCTAACACTACGGACAAGAAAATTGGTTCTTTGGCTGGGGCCTCCGGATTTGGAAGTTCGTTCTCTAACGATGGGTTTGGAAACGTCACCCGTTCCAACATGACGCAGGTTTTTAAGATTATGAACGGTCAGGCAAAGATGGCGCAGTCTGTGACGGCCAGTTTTACGGAGAATCTGGACGGTTCCAAGAGTTGGATGGGATGGCCGACGGGCGAGAAAGACGCGCAAGGTAAAGACATTCTCAAAGGAGAGGCCATGACGGTCAGTTACAGTTACTGGGGCGAGAAAGATTCCACCGGCGCTGAGATCGCGGTGGACGGGAAATTGTCTAACTCAACGGACAGAAAGTCAGGCTTGTTGGCCAAGGCGACCGGAAGCGGACGATCCATTTCTGACGACGGATTTAAGAACGTTACGGAATCAAAAATTTCGCAGAGTTTTGTGATTTTGAATGGGCAGGCAAAAATGAGCCAGTCCGTATCCTCCAGTTTTACGGAGAATCAGGACGGTTCCAAGAGTTGGATGGGATGGCCGTCCGGTGAAAAAGACAGGAGCGGTAAAGACATCATCAAAGGCGAAGCGATGACGGTTAGTTACAGTTTTGACGGCGCGACGGGAAAATATAAAGCGGACGCGGACGGTTTTGTGGGCAAAGGGCGCGGGGTTTCTCTATCGGACGACTCCTTTGGGAACATCACGACCACCACGATTGGCCAATATTTCAAGTTAGAAGCCGGCCAAGCCAAGATGTCCAAAAATGTGACCGCGTCTCATACC
>JACPSV010000210.1 GCA_016193115.1 Elusimicrobiota bacterium | reverse complement strand
GGATTGGGTCTTTCATGTTGCCGCTCTAGCGGATATCGTTCCCTCAATCCAAAATCCAGCCAGTTACCACCATTCCAACGTGGATGGAACCCTTGCCGTTCTGGAATCCGCTCGTAAAAACAAGGTTCAACGGTTTCTCTATGCGGCTTCCTCCTCCTGCTACGGAATCCCAGACCAGTACCCAACCCCGGAATCCGCTCCTATCCGGCCCCAGTACCCCTACGCTCTGACCAAAAACATGGGGGAACAAATGGTGATGCATTGGGGTCAAGTCTACCAACTGCCGGTCATCTCTGTTAGATTTTTCAATGTGTACGGACCCCGTTCACGAACCACAGGCACTTACGGGGCCGTATTCGGTGTTTTCCTCGCACAAAAACTGAAAGGAAAACCCCTGACAGTCGTTGGCGACGGCGCTCAGACACGGGATTTTACGTTCGTTTCGGATGTTGTAGACGCCTGCGTGACCGCCATCCAATCCAACGCGCAAAACGAAATTTTTAATGTCGGATCGGGTCAACCCGTCAGCATCAACACTCTAACCCAACTGTTAGGCGGAGAAATCATCCATCTCCCCAAACGTCCCGGCGAACCGGACTCTACCCATGCGGACATCAGCAAAATCTTCAAAATTCTGGGTTGGAAACCAAAAGTTTCCTTCCCGGAGGGAGTCCGAATTCTTCTTGATCATATTGAGGATTGGAGAGAAGCCCCCGTCTGGACAAAAGAATCCATCGCAGAGGCAACCAAAGACTGGTTCCTCTACCTCTCTAAACCCGGAGTGAAACAAGTGACCCTATGAATAAACAGAACCTAACTCAGAAAATCCTGCCCAACTCCTACAATAAAATTGTCTCTCTGAACGATTTGGAGAAAATCTCCCATCAACTGAAGAAAAAAGGGAAAACGATTGTGCAGTGCCACGGCGTCTTTGATCTTCTTCATCCGGGACATATCCTCCATTTTGAGGCCGCCAAACGGGAAGGGGACATCCTCATCGTTACATTGACCAAGGATGAATATGTTGGTAAAGGGCCCGGAAGGCCCGTATTCAATCAAAGGCTGCGCGCAGAGTCTATTGCTTCTTTAGGCTGTGTGGACTATGTCTCTATCAACGAATGGCCGACCGCAATTGAAACCATCCAAAAAATCAAGCCCAACCTATACGTTAAAGGAAGCGATTACGAAAATCCTGAAGAAGATTTAACCGGTAAAATCACGGATGAAGAGAGGGCAGTCCAATCGGCGGGCGGCCGTATCCACTTTACCCATGAAATCTCTTTTAGTTCGACAGAGATATTGAATCGTCATTACATGGTCTATCCGGACCAGGCGCAGCTTTTTCTGGAGTCATTTCGTAAAAAGTATAGCGTAGCGAATGTCATCCAAACTCTGAAAGATCTCCACAACATTAAAGCCCTTGTCATCGGCGACACAATCATTGACGAATATCATTTTTGCCACCCAATGGGAAAATCGCCCAAAGAAAGTATCGTCGCCACAAAATATCTGAGCGAAGAGGCGTTCCCGGGGGGGATATTGGCTTGCGCCAACCATTTAGCAGGTTTTTCTCAAAGCGTGAACATGGTTTCTTGCCTGGGGAAAAAGAACTCGCGCGAAGATTTCATATTAGAGCACATGAAACCGCACGTTGAGCCGAAATTCTTCTATCGGGAAGACGCCCCTACGATTGTGAAGAGACGCTACGTCTGGGACCCTTTCCTGGTCAAAATGTTTGAGGTGGTTTTTCTGGAAGACCGTCCTTTGTCGCCTTCTTTGGAAAAAGAAGTTCTGCAAACTCTGAATAAGACCCTCCACACCTACGATTTGGTGCTTGTAGCGGACTACGGACACGGGTTTTTAACGCCCAACCTGATTCATCTGCTCTGCAAAAAATCTAAATTCCTTGCCGTCAATACTCAAACCAACAGCGCGAATACGGGGTATAACACCATTACAAAATACCCGCGAGCGGACTATATCTGCATTGACGAACCGGAAATGAGGCTGGCACACCAGGACCGGTACGGAAAATTGGAAGATCTGATCCTAAAAACCTCCAAAAACTTGAACTGTCAAAACGTCACAGTCACCCGCGGACATCTGGGATCGCTGATTTATTCCAAGAGGGACGGATTCTTTACCACGCCCATATTTTCTAAAGAGATTGTAGACCGTGTGGGCGCCGGTGACGCTTTTCTGGCCGTGACGGCGCCGTTGGTGGCAAAGAAAGCGCCGACGGATCTGGTTGGATTTATCGGGAACGCGGTTGGAGCTCTGGCCGTCAGAATTGTGGGAAACAAAACTCCCGTAGAGCCGGTCCCCTTGTTCAAATTTATTACAGCGCTTCTCAAATAGTTCCTCACAGGAGATATTCGCATGATTCAAAC
The DNA here is from genome assembly GCA_016193115.1 of Elusimicrobiota bacterium. Lineage (GTDB taxonomy): Bacteria > Elusimicrobiota > Elusimicrobia > 2-02-FULL-39-32 > 2-02-FULL-39-32 > JACPSV01. Next base: position 11,027 of record JACPSV010000210.1, on the reverse strand, counting down.
TGAAGCAACATCGTATTTGAAAGGGTTGGGAGAGGTTTTGCTCAAAATCGAAGCGAATCACAGTACCAAGGGAAAGATCTCATTGGAAGAAGGGATTGATGAAGCGGTCCGGATGATTGCGCAGTGCTCTAAAAACGGGAACAAAATCATATTCATCGGAAACGGCGGGAGCGCCGCGATCGCCAGCCATCAGTCCGTAGACTATTGGAAAAACGGCGGGATGCGGGCGATCGCTTTCAATGACACCAGTCTTCTCACCTGTATCGGCAACGATTATGGCTACCCGTACGTCTTTGAAAAACCGATTGAGATGTTCGCGGACGCGAACGATCTTTTGATTGCCATATCCAGTTCCGGAAAATCAGACAACATCTTAAACGGAGCGAAAATGGCAAAAAAGATGAGCTGTCCTGTGATCACGATGTCCGGATTTAAACAGGACAATCCTCTTCGCGGTTTGGGAGATCTCAATTTCTATGTGCCGGCTCCTACCGGCGCTTACGGTTTTGTGGAGATCGCGCATCTGACGCTCTGCCACTGTTTTGTAGACACAATCATTGATAGAAAGTTGATCCCATAAATCTTACCAAAACTATCCCCTAAAGGAGTTCTCATGAAAGTGCCTTTTTCTTACTTAAAACAACAATTTGCGCATCCGGAACCGATACTGCGCAGCGTGAAACGGTTGGTGCAGTCCGGAGATTTTACGTTGGGCGCGCCTGTACAAGAGTTTGAAGAGAAGTTTGCCCGTGTGGGCGGAACACGATACGCCGTGGGCGTGAACTCGGGAACAGACGCTCTTTTCTTAAGTCTGAAAGCCCTGGGAGTCGGTCCGGGAGACGAAGTCATCACGATGCCCAACACTTTTATCGCAACGATCGGCGCGATCGCCGCCACAGGCGCCAAGCCCGTCTTTGTGGACTGCAACGAAGAGTACGTGATTGACGTGGACAAAATTGAAGCGGCCATCACGCCGCGCACGAAAGCGCTGTTGCCAGTCCACTATGCCGGTCATCCCGCGGATATGCCCAGAATTTTAAAAATTGCCAGCAAATATGGTCTGCCTGTCGTAGAAGACGCCTGCCAGGGCATTAGCTCCACGATTGGGGGAAAAACGGTGGGCTCTTTTGGAATCAGCGGAGGGTTCAGCCTGCATCCCTTGAAAAACATTAACGTCTGGTCTGATGGAGGCGTGATCACCACCAACTCCAAAGAGATGGCGGAAAAACTGAGACTCTTGCGCAACCACGGCATGAAAAACAGGGACGAATACTCTATTTTCGGCTACAATTCCCGGCTGGATTCCGTCCAGGCGGTAGTGGGACTCCATGTGATCAAGGATCTTGAGAAGATTACGAATGCAAAGATCAAACATGCCGGCATGTATGACAAGGCGTTCTCGGAATTGCAAGATGCGATCACGTTGCCTCCCAGAAGAAAGAATGTGCGTTATGTGTACCACCTCTACATCATCCAAGCGCGGAACCGGGACAATCTGATGAGCGCTCTGAACGCAAAAGGAATCGAAGCGAAAGTCCATTATCCCATACCGCTCCATTTACAGGAGTGTTGCAAATCACTCGGCTACAAAGCGGGGGACTTCCCCGTCGCGGAATCGCAGGCCAAAAATATTATCACGCTTCCCGGACACCAACATCTCACAGATTCACAAATTGAATACGTGATCGAACAAGTCCGTAAATTTTATGAGCGTTAAGGAGAAAATCATGGAAACTGTTCTAGTTACAGGCGGGGCAGGGTATGTGGGCAGCATTCTTGTTCCTAAACTTCTGGCAAAGGGATACCAAACCATTGTTCTGGATACGATGTTTTTCACCGACATCGGTCTGAAAGCGGTGAAGTCTCATCCCCAACTGACTTTGATCGAAGGGGACATCCGTTCGGAAAAGACTCTCAAAAGCGCCCTGAAAGAGGTGGACGCCGTGATTCATCTGGCTTCCATTTCCAACGATCCGTCTTCCGATCTGAACCCGCAGTTGACGGTCGAGGTAAACTACGACGCGACCTTGAATCTGGTTCGTTTGGCAAAAGAGAGCGGCGCGCAGAGGTTCATCAACGTTTCCACCAGCAGCGTCTATGGGATTAAAGAAACACCCAACGTAACGGAAGATCTGCCTTTAGAACCGCTCACGGTCTATTCCAAAACTAAAGCGGAAGCGGAACCTTTCGTTCAAAAAGCGAACGATAAAAGTTTTACAGCCCTGACCATCCGGCCGGCAACCGTTTGCGGATATTCTCCTAAAATGAGGCTGGACCTGACCGTCAACATATTGACGATGCACGCCCTTACGAAAGGCAAGATCACCGTCTTTGGGGGAAACCAGAAAAGGCCCAACATTCACATTGAAGATATCACGGATTACTATGTGCGTCTTCTGGAAATCCCGGCGGAGAAAGTTGCGGGAAAGACTTATAACGCCGGCTACGAAAACTTTACGGTTTTGGAGATAGCGCAGATGGTGCGTGAAATTATCGGCCCCTCCATCCAAATCGAAGTCACTCCCACCAACGATAACCGTTCCTACCATATATCCTCCGCCAAGATCGAAAGGGAGTTGGGCCTCAAACCTAACAAAACGATCAAAGACGCGGTTCTAGACATCAAGAACGCGCGGCAAAATGGGTTATTGGACTGGGAGAACATCAATTTCTATAACGTGAAAAAGATGAAGATGCTGGTGGAAAACCAGTCCGTCACCGTGGGATGAAAGTCCCTTACATTGATCTCAAAGGGCAGCACAAACTCTTAAAGAAAGAGCTGCTCAAAGCGTATACCACTCTCCTCGATCGCTCGGACTTCATACTCGGACAACCGGTCGTAGACCTGGAAGAGAAGTTTGCCCGCTACTGCGGGACACGCTACGCCCTGGGGGTCAACTCCGGAACGGACGCACTTTTTCTGGCGATGGTTTCTCTGGGGATTGGGAACGGCGATGAGGTGATGACAGCGCCCAACTCTTTTCTGGCCACCGCATCCAGCATTGCCGCCGCGGGAGCGAAACCCGTTTTCGTGGATGTGGGGGAAGACATGAACCTCGACCCTACCCAAATTGAGTCCAAAATCACTCCACAGACCAAAGCGATTCTTCCTGTCCACCTTACGGGAAAACCTGCCTCCATGGATCCTATTTTGAAAATTGCGAAGAAACATAACCTTTTTGTGATTGAAGACGCGGCGCAGGCGATGGGAACGGAGTACCACGGCAAACGAGCCGGTTCCTTTGGCATTGCCAATTGTTTCAGTCTCCACCCTTTGAAAACGCTCAACGCTTGCGGAGACGGAGGGATGATTACCACGAACGACAAAAAAGTCTACAACACTATCTCGCAGCTCAGAAACATAGGCCTAAAGAACCGTTCCGAATCGGACCTATGGGGATTTAACAGCCGTCTGGACTCACTGCAGGCCGCGATTGTGAACGTCAAGTTCCGTTATTTGGATCAGTGGATCGCTAAAAGGAGAGACCACGCCGCCTATTACCGGAAACATCTGGAAGGTCTGGTCACCTGCCCCATAGAATCGCGAGGAGAAAAGTGCGCGTACCACCTTTTTGTGGTTCAAACCGAAAAGAGAGACGCTTTACAGTCTTATCTCACCCAAAAAGGCATTGAGACCAAAATCCATTACCCGATCCCGATTCATCTACAACGTTGCGCCAAAAGTCTGGGATACAAAAAGGGCGACTTCCCCGTAACAGAACGTCAGTCGGAAAGAATTTTAAGCTTACCCATCTACCAAACCCTCACCCGCGACCAACTCGACTACGTCATCGAGACCATCACCCACTTCTTCAAGAATTAGGGACAGCGCCCCATTTCCCTGTAGGGAAATGGGGCGCTGTCCCTAATTCCCTTACGATTTCTTGGAAGTTCCAGATGCTGGTTGGGTCGGTTTTTCTATGTTGGAGATGGGTGAAGGCGCCTTTTTGGATCAAGCGGTGGAGCAGGAAAGCGGTGTAGGCGGGAGCGCCTGTGGCGCCGGGCGAGTTATAGTTCAGAATATGGTAGGACATGGGTCCGGAAATTTCGATGGCCTCTTTCAAAAAGTTTCCTTGCCGGTCAATCACGGAACTTCGCACACCCGCCACTCCTTTGCCAATCAAGTCTTTCGCTTCCAAGGCAGGCACAAACTTCTGTACTTGTTGAACCATCCTTGATCTGGAAATAGAACTCACCCATTCCTGAGAGGCCAATTTTAGAAAGTCCGGATTGATCATCAATCTTAACTTGTTTTCTAGAGGTCTTTCAAAAATTTTTCTCACCAGTTGGCCTAAACTTGAACTGAAACCTTCGTAGGCGTCGCATCCGGCCACCAGAACAGCGTTGGGCCCTATCTCTCGCCGGCCGTCGGAACGCACGATCCAGTGGGGATCCAAAAAAGGAAGATCTTTGTGCCGCGGCACGGAATAAATGTTGGATCGAATCTTAGAGGCTTTCTCCGGACCGATTTCCCAGTACTCGCCTCGAAAGTGAAGATCCGTGTACTCAAACCCCATGCCTAGAGCGTGAATTAAATCTACGGCGTTGCCGCCGGCGCAATTGACGAGGAACCGTGTTTCAATGGGGTCGCCCAACTGGGGATAAACCAGCAAAGAGTTGGAGTTGGTCTGAATTCTTGTGACGGGAAAATTAAATAGAAAATGGACTCCTCTTTGAATGGCATCTTCTTTCACGCTCTCCGTGAAAAGACGAAAATTGACCGAAGTATCGGTTCGGGAATGAAGGGCGGCCACGCAAGAGACTTCCGGTTCCAGTTGTTTCACCTCCTGAGAAGTGAGGACAGCAACCTCCTCATCCTTCATCCCGTTCTGAAGAGCCCACTGACGGTATCGTTCTAAGACCGGACTATCTTCTTTATGGGTAGCCACTTCGATAGTCCCAACTTCTTTCCAAGGAAGGTTCTTGATTTCGGCGTACTTTTTCCACAATCCGTAGGAAATTTGGGCTGACCGGGCAAAAATCTTCCTTTTCTCCGGGTGCAGGTAGAATGGGCGGTGGATGACCCCCGTGTTTCTGCCGCTCGTGTGGACGGCCACATCCTTTTCCTGCTCTAAAACTGCCACATCGCCTTCAAACAACAAGGATATCCAATAGGAAAGGCAAGTCCCCAGAATTCCGCCGCCCACAATTGTCACATCAAATTTCTTCATCGGATTGCCCATTATCATAACAAGAGAATGAAGGGGACACAATACTTAATTCCACATCAAGTAATCGTCATTCCCGCGAAAGCGGGAATCCAGAACGGATTTTCCGCCGACTAGATTCCCGCTTTCGCGGGAATGACGAAGTGGAATTAAGTATTGCGTCCCCTTCATTCTGTCCCATTGTCACGGGCGCGGAAAAGTGATAGGATATGGCTGTTTAAGTTTTGGATGGAACGCGATCGTAGCAAGTTGGAGGTAAAGGACTCATGCCTAGAGTGATGGTGGTGGATGATGAAAATGACGTCGTAGAGCTGATCAAGTTCATGCTGGAAAAAGACGGCAATCAGGTTATTTCTGCCAGCAACGGTCTGGAAGCTCTGGAAAAGGTGGAAGTCGTAAAACCCGATCTCATCATTCTCGATATCATGATGCCGGAAATGGACGGATACACCGTGAACAACCGCCTCATGGAAAAAGAAGAGACCCGGACGATCCCTGTCATCATTCTAACCGCCAAAGGTCAAATGCGCGATCTCTTTGAACTAGGCACGAATGTAGTCGCTTTCCTGGAAAAACCGTTCGATCCCAGAGGATTGAGAGACAAAGTCCGGGAACTCCTGAACAAACATTAACCCTAGGTGTCCAACCTGCAAGATGCACATCCGCAAGAACAATCTGAGTCGGTTCTAGTTCAGACCCGTAAGGATAAATTAGAGCGGCTCCGCCAATCCGGAACCAACCCCTACCCTGCCACTTCCTTTATTACCGCAGGTCGCCTGACCACAAACCAAATCAAATCGAAGTTCGAAACCGGCGCCTCTCATGAAGAGTCTGCGGAAATTTGCCGTCTCTGCGCGCGTCTCGTAACCCGCCGGGACATGGGCAAAGCGAGTTTTGCCCATCTTCAAGATTTCGATGGCCGACTGCAAATCTATGTGCGTCAAGAAACCGTGGGCAAAGAAACCTATGAAAAATTCTGCAAAGAAATGGATCTGGGCGACATCCTGGGAGTGGAAGGAAAGATTTTCAGAACCAAGACCGGAGAGTTGACATTGAAAGCCGAGACGATCATCCTTCTTTCCAAGTCCCTGCGGCCTTTGCCGGAAAAGTGGCATGGTTTGAAAGATATCGAGATTCGTTCACGGTTGAGAGAGTTAGATCTAATCACCAACGCGGAATCCAGAAAAGTGTTTGAGATGCGCGCGAAAATAATTCAGTCCTTGCGGTCCACGTTGCACCAAAAAGGATATCTGGAAGTGGAAACCCCCATGATGCAGTCGGTTCCGGGAGGAGCCGTGGCCAGACCTTTTGAAACGTACCATAACGCTTTGGAACAAAAGTTTTTTCTGCGGGTCGCGCCGGAACTCTATCTCAAACGATGCCTCGTGGGAGGATTCGAAAAAGTTTTTGAGATCGGACGCGTCTTCCGTAACGAAGGCATGGACTCTCTGCATAACCCCGAATTTACAATTCTGGAGGCCTACGAGTCGTATGGCAACATGAGCAGCATGATGCTTCTGAGCGAAGATCTGATCGGTGAAATTGTTAGAAACCTTTTCCCGTCTCTGTCCGATTCATTCTCAACTCCCTTCAAGCGTCATACGATTGAAGAACTTTTCAAAATCCATGTAAGCCCCGAATCTGCGGAATGGATCTCAAAACAAGATTGGGATTCCCTCTCCCGAAAACATGAGAGTTATGCGGGAGAACCCGCGCACAAAGTTTTTGACCATCTTTTTACGGAAAAGGTAGCTCCCCACCTTCAATCTCCTACCTTCGTGACGGAATTTCCGGCCGATTTCTCGCCGCTGGCAAAACTAAAAGAAGGGTTCCCTCAGATTGCGGAACGATTTGAGCTTTATGTCGCCGGAGAAGAGATTGCCAACGCTTATTCGGAACTGAACGACCCTACGGAACAGAAAAAGAGACTGGAAAATTACCGCCAATCCAGAATCCAATCCCAAAAAGAGGAAAAAGATGACGAAACCGAAGGCATGGGTTTGGACGAATCCTTTCTCACTGCCCTGGAGTACGGGATGCCGCCTGCCGGCGGGCTGGGCATTGGGGTAGACCGTTTGGTCATGCTACTCACAGAAAAAAAATCAGTGCGGGACGTTCTTCTGTTCCCAACATTGAGACCGGAAAAATAAGGACCCTCCAATGCCTTTTGAACTTGAGATCGCTCTGAGATACCTGAAAAGCAGAAGACACGGTTTGTTCGCTTTTGTGACCACTCTGATTGCGATCGGCGGGGTGACGCTGGGAGTGACCTCCCTGATCGTGACTCTTTCCGTCATGAACGGTTTCCGTTCCGACATCCAGAAAAAAACTCTGGGCATCCAGCCGCACATCGTTTTGCTGGGAACGGAAAAGGATTCAGCGCTCGCCCTGGACTCTCTCTCGGATAAAGTGCGCGCCTTGCCGGGGGTTCAGTCCGTTTCTCCCTTCATATTGGGACAGGTACTTTTGAAATCGAAGCGTTCCACACAAGGTGTTCTCATGCGCGGAATCCTTCCGCAAAAAGAGTTCGCGGTCACAGACTCGCAAAAAACGCTTCTCACGGGAAGCTGGAACTCCATCGAGAATGATTCTAAGTCCGTTCCTTCCTTGATTCTGGGAAAAGAGTTGAGCCGGAGTCTGGGCGTTTCTCTGGGAGAAGAAGTCTTGGCGTTTTCTTCCTCAGAACCAGAAATCCTGGGCCTGATGGGAAATATCCCGAAAGTAGAGCGTTTTCGCGTGGGCGGAATTTTTCAGTCCGGAATGTATGAGTTTGACGCGAACCTGGCCTTCGCTTCTTTGACTCAAGCCCAGAAACTTCTGGGAATTCCGGGCGCAACGGGTCTGGGAATCAAAACGGATAATTTGGACCGGGCGGATAAAATCGCCCAACTCATTGGTGAAACTGCAGGGATACGATATTGGGCTCGATCCTGGCAGTCCCTGAACCGTAACCTGTTTGAAGCGCTCAAACTGGAAAAAATTGTGATGGCGATCCTGTTGACCATGATTATTCTCGTCGCCAGTTTCACGATCATCTCGAACCTGATTCTTCTTTCCATAGAAAAAACAAAAGATATCGGCATTCTAAAAACCATGGGAACCACCCAAAATTCCATTAAAAGAATTTTCCTCTATGCGGGTTCCCTCCTGGGAATCACGGGCATTTTTCTGGGAACCTGTCTGGGCATCGGAACCGTTCTTGTCCTGGGAAAGACGCAATGGATCAAACTGCCTCAGGACGTCTATTACATTGACACTCTTCCCGTCAAACTTTCCGGATGGGACGTCTCCTGGGTCTTGCTGGGTTCCATATTGATCACTCTCCTCTCCTCCACGTACCCGGCGACACAAGCCGCCAAAGTAAATCCGGTGGATTCTATCCGCTATGGATAATGGGTCTAGTCTGACGGAACGTCCTCAAGCAATCGTTTCCTCAAAGATCAACAGGGAAAGCGGACGATTGGTGGACTCTAAAAGAGACCTGCCGGAATTTGCCGTGGTCGCGCATTCCATTCATAAACGTTATTTCGGTGGAGAGACTGATTTGGAAGTCCTGAAAGGCATTGATCTGGAAATCCGGTCAGGAGAAATTGTTGCGGTCGTGGGGCCTTCCGGCGCGGGCAAATCTACATTGCTCCATATCCTGGGACTGATGGATGAGATCAGCTCCGGTGATCTCACCGTCCTGGGCTGGAAAGTCTCGGAACTAAAAAAGGATGAGAAAGATCTTTTGCGCAACAAGTATATCGGTTTTCTCTTCCAATTCCATTGTCTTCTATCTGAATTTACGTTGTTGGAAAACGTTGCACTTCCTTTAAGAATTCAGGGGTTACAGTCCTCTGTAGCTCAGGAGCAGTGCCGTGAACTTTTGGCTGCTGTCGGTCTGGAAAAAAGATTTTCTCATTATCCCGCGCAAGTTTCGGGAGGAGAACAACAGAGAGCCGCCCTGGCGCGGGCGATGGTCGCTCAACCGGCGCTTCTGATCTGCGACGAGCCAACCGGAAATCTGGATCTGGAAAGAGGGGAAGAAATTCGAGACTTGATCTGGAGGGTTGCGCGGGCTCATCATACAACCGTCTTGATCGCCACTCATAATCCCGAAATTGCAAGAAATTCTGATAGAATAGTACCGTTATTGGATGGTAAGGTTCAGCAAAGGAGTGGACTATGAAGATTTATCTCAACGGCAAATTGTACGATAAAAAAGAAGCCAAAATTTCCGTTTTTGATCACGGGCTCCTGTACGGAGACGGGGTCTTTGAAGGTATCCGCGCCTACAACGGAAAAGTCTTCAAACTAAAAGAGCATCTCCGCCGTCTCTACCATTCCGCCCGCGCCATTACTTTAACGATTCCCATGGAGATCGCTCAGTTGGAGAAGACCGTACTGGAAACCTTGCGAGCTAATCACCTCCGGGACGCTTACATCCGTTTGGTTGTGACTCGCGGAGAAGGGGATTTGGGGTTAGACCCGCGCAAATGCCCGACCCCCTCCCTCTTGATCATTACGGACAAGATCGCTCTCTATCCGCAAGATCTGTATAAGAAAGGTTTGGACCTGGTCACGGTAGCCACGAAACGGAACATCTCGGAAGCTTTAAACCCCTGCATCAAATCTCTGAACTATTTGAACAACATCATGGCCAAAATTGAAGCCAACCGCGCCCACGCGCCGGAAGCGATCATGTTGAACAAAGACGGTTACGTGGCTGAATGCACCGGTGACAACATTTTTATCGTGATGAACCATTCTCTGATCACACCGCCCTGCTGGGCCGGGGCTCTGGACGGGATCACGCGTTCCACCGTGATTGGTCTCGCCAGCGAAAAACTCAAGATCGAAACGAAGGAAGAGCTCTTCACTCCCTACAACATCTACACCGCCGAAGAAGTTTTTTTGACAGGCACGGCAGCGGAAGTGATCCCCGTCACGAAAGTGGACGACCGCACGATCGGCGCGGGTAAACCGGGCACCGTCACCAACCGTCTGATAGAAGAATTCAAAAAATTAACCCAAAATTCAGGCACCCCCATCTACTGAGACACGTAGTCACACGGTGACCGCCCCCATTTGAGCCTGTTGCGAAACGGCCCTTTTTACGTCATTCCCGCGAAAGCGGGAATCTAGTTGCGGAAATTCTTCTCTGGATTCCCGCTTTCGCGGGAATGACGGAGTAAAGATCATTTCGCAAGAGTCCCCATTTCGCACACTTGACAAAGTATCTCATTTGAGTTACAATCACTCCATGATTAGATCACAGATGATTCATGCGCGTATTCAACCCGCATTAAAGCGAGAAGCTGAAAAAGTTTTTCGAGTACTGGGTCTGACTACTTCTGACGTCATTAATGCCCTTTATGCTCAAGTTCGGCTCCGGAAAGGAATCCCTTTCAGTCTAGATATACCGAATAGTAAAACTCAAAAGGCTATCCAAGAAGCACGTAAGAATAAAGGTGTGACCTTCAAAACGGTTGAAGAGTTTGATAGGCGCTACAATATATAGTTTGTGCGCAACCTAAGGGTCACTTCAAGGTTTGATCGCGATCTTAAGTTAGCTATAAAACGCGGCAAGGGCATAGAAAAATTCAAAATTGTTCGAGATCAAATTATACATGGAGAGTTACTTGGCCCTAAATATCGCGATCATTCTTTAAAAGGTGAGTGGTGTGATTGCCGAGAGTGTCATATTGATCCCGATTGGCTTCTTATTTACAAAATTGAGCGCGGCGCTCTAGAAACCGTTGTGTTGATTCGTATGGGCAGCCACTCTGATTTATTTGAATAGAATTTACATTTCCCTTACCGACACACAACCGATTTTCTAGGTCTCTCAGTGTTTACAGAAGTGGATTTTCATGC
>JACPSV010000083.1 GCA_016193115.1 Elusimicrobiota bacterium | reverse complement strand
TTCCATCCAAAGAGGGCGAATACCAGATCTCTGCCTTGCTGAAACATGGGCTCCTGAACGATCAGGAGACGCAGACCGTGCGCGTGAAACGAGTGGACTGGGAAACGGAAAATCCGTACCCGGATCACGCGTTTCTACAAAAACTATCTCAGGAAAGCGGGGGAAAATACAGCGAAGCCGGAGAATTTTCTCCGGAACTCATCCGGCAAAGCGCTCAGAAAATACAAGCGTCCTCTTCGGAACCGGTCCAGAAAAATCTCTGGACGAACCCCTGGACATTTTCGCTCCTCCTGATTCTTCTGATCCTGGATTGGGCGTTGAGAAGATGGAAGGGAGACTTATGAGTTCGGGATCGGAAAGAACCTCCCAAAATTTCACCTTCCTAAATTGGAAGAGTCACTACAAGAATTATTGTCGGGGCGTTTTAATGAGCGAGACAATTCATTTCTGCACTATTTTTTTCGCCCTATTCCTTTTGGTCTTAATGATCTCCGTCGGCATCTATAACGGGTGGAGCCGTCTGGCGGTGTGGTTTTTGGCGGCCGCCTCGATTGTCGCCTGCGCGGTTCCATCGTACCGCTCTGCCCGCAAAAAAATGACGATTCCTTCCTTCTCTAAAATCATGGGTAAGAAATCGGCCACTTTTCAGGAGATTCAAAGCGCCATCGAACTGAGCGAAAGCGGCGTACAAGAAGGCGTGTCTCCAGACATGCAGGAAACCTTTATCCAAGGAATGCAGTCCGCGCTAGAAAAGCATGCGCCTTCCTCCTTCGTTCTTTGGGAAAACTTAAAAAGGAAGATGGTTTCCCTGACTTTGATTTGGGTCCTGACATTTCTGTTTCTGGTTCTCCCGCCTCAAGCGGGACTTAAAGGATGGAACCAGTTGGTCCGGGGAACGGAGAGCGAAATTGCCCGTTTCTTAAGAATCTTTCCTCAAGGAGGAGACGCGCCTTTCGGAGAACCCGTGGAGATTTCCATCCAAATGCTTCAGTCCGGCGAACCCGCGCCAAACCTTTCCGTTCGCGTTGAAGACCGTTGGGAAGACGTCACGGGCCAAAAAGAAGGTTCCAGATTTTTTTACAAACTAAACGCGCTGACGGAAAAACTTCTCTTCCGGGTACGCTGGAAAAATCTTCACTCTCCCGTTTATACCCTGACCCCTGTGGAAACGACTCAACTCATCCGCTTCAAATCGTATCTGGAATACCCGGAGTATACCTCCAAAAATCCGGAGACTCTGGAAGGTCCACCCCAATTTCAAACATTGCGCGGCACAAAAGTCACGATCCAATCTCAATCCACGCGTCCCTTAAAGCAGGCGGAGATCGTCACCGCGGATGGAAGACGGTTCCCAACCCGAACCCAAGATTCCCAAATCGAAGCATCTCTGACCGTCAGAAATCCCATAGAATTCTGGTTTGAATGGACGGACTCTTTAGGAAATCGTCCAACGCGCAACCCTCATTACGTCATCTCGATCGCGGAGGACCGTTCTCCTTCGGTGCGGTTGCTCTCGCCCGCGAGCGATATTCTTGCGAGCCGGGAAACGCGCGTCCCCTTCTCATTTGAGGCGGCAGACGACATGGGCGTCTCCGCGGTCTCGCTCAAAGCGGGAAGAAAAGGTTCAGCCCGATTTGAGAGGTTCCTTTTACGGAGATACAAAACGCCGTCCACGCTCAAAATTGATTCGGTTGAATTTCCGCTCAGCGCGCTCCGTCCCACAGCGGGAGAAATTTTGCAGATGGAGTTGGAAGTAGAAGATAACGACCGTATCACCGGCCCCAAACGAGGAGCCAGCGCGAGCATCCTGGTAGAAATTCAAAACTATGAGAAGAGCCATGAAAAAATCGAGAAGGACATGGAAACCTTTAGAAAAGATCTACTCCAGATTCTAGCAGAACAGACCCTGGCCAAGGTTCTGGAAGAGAAATGGAACAGCATCTCCGCGGACGCAGAACGCTTTCAGCGCCAGCTGGACGAATCCGTTCTCAAACAAGCCAAAGTAAGTTCCAAAACACAAAAATTGGAACAGGATTTGGATCGTATCGTTTCGGAAATGGAAAATGATCCGTACAGCGATCCCCGTTTGTGGAACGAACATCGCGCGATCAAAAAATCTTTGAACGAACTTAAAAATGGGGCGATGACCCAAGCGCAAAACGCTTTTGCCGAGAAACAGTGGCAAGAAGCCGTTACGCAGCAGGACAACTCCATCGCGGAACTGGAACGTTTGGCTACCCTTTCCGAAGAAATCTATAAGTACGGCAAGATGAAAGATTTAATGGATTCCGCCGGCCGTCTGGAAGAGAAGGGTAGAATTCTTGAAGATAATTTAACCTCCGGAGAACCTTTAGATTCTAAAATGGTTCAGCTCTTACAAGACACGTTGCAGGAAGCTTCCAGAATCATTTCCGAAATCCAGAAACAAATCCGGCAGTTGCCTCAAGACCTGCCGGAAGATTTCGTGAATCAGGAAAGCGTTAAGTCTCTCAACATGGATTCCATGCAGAAGTCAGCCCAATCCTTAAGCCAAGCGTTGCAGAGCGGGAACCTGCAGGCGGCTCTCCAAGCCGCCAAAGAACTCCTTCAGGAAGCGCGCAAAGCGCAGGAAACTCTCTCCAAAGCGTTCGAAACAACCACAAACTCAGACGCGAATGAACTGGACAAAAAGATGTCGCTGCAGTTCCAAACATTGAAACAACTGATCCAACGACAGGAAAAGATACTGCAACCCACCGCGCAACTAGAAAACAAACAGTCGGAACTCCTCGATCAGAAACAAAAAAAGATTCTATCCGATTTGACTCATCAACAAAAGAAGATTTTGGACGCCGCGAAGAATCTTTCTAACACGCTAAGCTCAAAAGACTCTCCTCAGGATTGGGAAAAGAGCGCGGCCGGAACTTTACAGACGATATTGCCGGTCTTAGAAAAAATTTGGAAAGAGATGAACGACGCCAATGTCACATTCTCCCAAAAGTGGTTGAGCGAAATTGTGCCTCCGCTGGACTCTGCCGAAAAAGATCTCCAGCGCCACCTCTCAATGAGCCAATCCACAGCGCCGCGCTACGGCCTCCTGTCCAACGTCCTCAAACAAACAGCAGAAATAAAAAAAGAAGAAGAGGAAATTTTACGGGCGCTCAGGAACCCTCCTAAAAGAGATTCCCTTTTCTTCTCAGCGGAAGAGCAGACCCTTTTGAAAAGTCTGCGCCGCGACCAAACTTCTTTGGCGTCCGACACTCAAAAATTTAGAAACGATCTCACACAACTGGCCAATCGGACCGCGATTGTTACACAGGGGATGCTGAACTCTTTGCGCAGCGCTCACGGCGAAATGCGTTCCAGCGCAAAGTCTCTGGAGAAGAACGAAACCCAACCCGCTCAATCCCATCAAGAAAAAGCCCTCGCCTTTCTAAGGGATCTGGAGGAGGATCTGCAAAAGGGACAGGAAGAAATGCAGCAGAACCAACAGAACTCCGCGCAAAGAACCAGCCCCTTGATTCAACCTCGATCTTCCTCCGCTGGCGGCAGCGGCTTTAGGAGCGGCGCCGTTCACATTCCCGGCGCAGAAGAGTACCTGCCGCCTCCACAATTCCGCGAAGAAATTATAGAATCTCTTAAGGAAAAATACCCCAAATCCCAAGAACCCGTGATCAAAAACTATTACCGAAGGTTGACCCAATAGATATTCTGAATCACTGGTGTCCGGCTAAACTATGCATTTAAATCATTTGTTTAAAGTACATCTTGTACCGCCCGCTCAGGGTGAGCGAATGCATCCGCTCACCCTGAGCTTGTCGAAGGGTGAGCATGGTTGCTCATGGTTCGACAGGCTCACCATGAGCGGGCTTTCAGGATTCACCATGAGCGGGTGGGTAACTTTTTATCGTACATTAACCGGACAGCAATGGAGACTTCTAATTTATTTATATCTTATATTTTTCACCCTACAACTTCCTGCCTATGCAAACTTTGCATTGGATATGGAGGGTGGAAAAAATTGAGGAAGCGGATCAAATCGTTTCCCAAATACCGGATTCTTTTTTTGAGTCCACCGCCTCGCTCAAAAATTATATTTCAAATTTGAGGCAACTTTATTCCCAAATGGAATCTTCCGAATCGGAACATTTTATTTTCAAAGGAACGGTAAGAGATCGTATCTTAAAGGAATACGCGTTAGAAGCGTTGGAAAAAGCTTATCAAAGAATCGGTAAAGTTTTGGATCACTTCCCAACCGAGAAAGTGGGCGTGGAAGTCTATCCCACATTGGAAAGCTTTTCCCAGGCAACGACCCTTCCGGAAGACGTTCTGCGCCGAAGCGGGGTGATCGGAGTTTGCAAATTCAGGCGGATTATGATACTCAGTCCAAGACAACTGGCCTACGGGTACCGATGGCTGGACACTCTGTCGCATGAATATGTTCATTTTCTCATCAATCAAAAGAGCCGCGGTCTTTGTCCTTTATGGTTGCACGAGGGCGCCGCAAAATATCTGGATACGCGCTGGAGACTGGAGGAACCCCTTTACTTGGCTCCGGGAAACAGGACGGAACTGATTCGGGCTGTGGAAGAAGAAAGAACCATCCCCTTTTCGCGCATGGAACCGTCCCTTGCTTATCTTAAAGATCAATCGGAGGTGCGGTTAGCGTTTTCCGAAGTCGCCACGACCGTGCATGGAATTCAAAAGAGAAACGCCGCGCACATCAAACAGATTTTGATCGAATTTTCTCAAGGCAAATCGCAGGACCAGGCCTTTCAGTCCGTTTTGGGTGAATCGCGAGACGAGGTGGAGAAAGGGTGGCCAGAATTTCTCAGGAAGGAAAATTGGAGAGAATCGGAAGGAGCCATCGTGGACACAATCAAGATTGGCTCGCAAAAAGACGAGGTGGAAGATCTGGCCGGCATTCAGATCCGCGGACACATTCGTCTGGGAGACCGCATGAAACTAAACGACCAACCCGAAGCGGCTTTAATTCAGTATCGGAAAGCGTTAGAAATGGAACCCAACAATCCTGTCGCTCTCAGCAAATGCGCCCGCCTCCTGATTGAGTCGGGAGAAAAAGAAGAAGCGATCGAACTGCTTAAAAGGTCCACCCGCGAAAACCCCAACTATGCATTGGCTTACCTTTTGCTCGCCGAACAAATGTTCTGGAAAAAGAACCTGAAGGAATCTGAAATGGCCCTTTTAGAAGCGAACGCGATCCATCCTTTCAACCCCAAAACGCATGATCTTCTGACGATTCTTTACAAAGAGTCCGGAGACAAGAAAAACGAACAGAAAGAGCAAGGAATTCTCGAATCTCTCCTGAACCCATGACATGAACCTCTCTTCCTTACTGAACAAAAAGTTGGCGCCTGCCCTGATTCAAAAGTTGGAGACAGTTTCCAACGCGGCTAAAAAATTGAAACTAAAACCTTATCTGGTGGGAGGAGTGGTTCGCGATCTCTTTCTGCCGGACACTCGACCCACGGATTGCGATGTCACGATTGTGGGCGGTTCTTGCCTGCCTCTGGCTCAGAGGTTGGCAAAAAGTTTAAAGGCGGATCTCACGTTTTATCCGCAATTTCTGACGGCCACACTCCAATTTCCGGACGGTACTCACTGCGACCTGATTACGGCCCGTCAGGAATCGTATGCCGCGCCGGCCACACTCCCAATCGTAAAAAAAGGCAGCCTGGAAACGGACATTGCCCGCAGAGACTTTAGCGTGAACGCCATGGCCTGTTCCCTTTCCCAAGAAAACTGGGGAGAACTGATAGACCGGGTCCATGGAACCGACGATCTCCGCCTCCAACTCGTGCGCATTCTTCATTCCCGGAGTTTTGTGGACGATCCCACCCGCATTTTTCGCGCGGCCCGGTTTTCCGCCCGATTTCAATTCGATTTGGAGAAAGAAACAATAAAATTGCTTCGAGAATCCGTCCAAAACAACGAAGTCCGAAAACTCTCTACGGACAGAATAAGGACAGAACTAGAAAAGATTCTAAAAGAGAAATCGCCCGGAAAAGCCTTAGCACTACTCTCCCAATGGAACGTATTGAGACAAGTGGATCCGGATCTGCGCTGGAACCTGAACCTGTTTGAGACAGATGTTCTCCCGCTCGCCGTTCAACTGGCCGCTCTTTTGATCAACAATGACCCTTTCGACACGGAAACATTTTTGATCCGCATGAATTTTCCCAACGAAGTCAAAGAAAGGGCTCTGGAAATCAACCGCATTCACCAAACTCTGGTTTCCAACAAACCCGTAACTAAAATCGACCGAAAAACCCTGTTCCCGGAAACAAATCTTTTCTTTGAAAACTGGATCCGGACAAAGAAAGACAAACTGTTGCAAAAAAAGTGGCATTCCTGCCAAAAGTGGATTCGCACCCAACCCCTGTTAAACGGAAATGACCTCAAAAAAATGGGATTTTCTCCCGGCCCTTTATTCCGCAAAATTCTGCAGGCATTGGCCATCGCCCAATTTCAAGGCAAAGTCAAAAACCGCGCCTCCGCCCTCCGCACTATTGTTGACAATCTCCGACGAGATTGATACACTGATCGCAATCTGATGATGGAGTTGAT
>JACPSV010000069.1 GCA_016193115.1 Elusimicrobiota bacterium | reverse complement strand
CGGGAAAACTCGCGCGCTATCATCGCAACCGCCCGCACCTGATGGGAACGGATGTCTCCTAACGGAACCGTCACATTCACAATCCAAAATCCTGTCTGCTCCTGCATTTGCACATTGGTTTGTCTCCAACGAGCAAACTCAGGCGTCAAATCAATTTCAGGGACATTCTCAGAAACATTCTTGAGAGTGACCGTCTCTTCCATCCGGGTGAACAAATTTTCCGCCGCAAGGGTCCCCTTGCTTTTCAATTTTTCTCTTTCCCGAACCATCTTCTCTTTGAATTCCTCTATCCCCATCTTATCGAAAAGAAACTTCAGTCGGGACTGGGAACGGACTGTTCTGTTGCCATGCCGGTCAAAAAGAGAGAGGACGGCAAGCGTGGTCGGAAGTAATTCATCCGCAGGGATAAAATCTTCCAGAAGGAGGGCAGTCCTTGGCACCGCTCCCAAACCGCCGCCGATGAAGACCTTAAACCCATCCTGATTTTCCCGGCAGGCAGCGATAAATCCTAAATCCTGAATCGCGGTCAAGGCGCAATCATCTTCGCAACCCGAGAACGATATCTTAAACTTGCGGGGCAGGTTCTGAAATTCCGGCGATCTCAAAAGGGCGCGGGTCAACCCCTGCGCGTAAACAGACACATCAAACTTTTGTTTGGAACAGACTCCCGCTAAATAACATACGGTGATATTTCGCACCACATTGCCGGCCGTTTCGCGCGTGGTGATGCCAGCTTCCGCAAGAGAACGCAGCGCCGCTGGAATTTGATCTAATGGAATACCATAAAACTGAAGGTTCTGGCGAGTGGTGATGTGAAAAATGCCCTCCGAGTAGGTTTCCGCAATCTCTGCGATGCGATCGAGCTGGGAAGAGGTTAACTCGCCGGCAACCACCCGTGCTCGAACGAAATAACGGCCGGGCTGCCTTTGGGAATAGACGCCAAAGAGAAGCCGTATTTTCTTAAAAGTCTCTGCGTCTATTTCGTTGCGGAGAAACAGTTGGGTGGCTTGAGAAAAATCCTCAATTTCGTTCTTGTCGGCAAGCGATGGCATT
>JACPSV010000206.1 GCA_016193115.1 Elusimicrobiota bacterium | reverse complement strand
GGGCAATTCTACATATAAATCAAGATCGCTTTCCGCATCTTGCGTCCCTCTTGCGAACGAACCAAAAACACTCGCTCTTATTGCTTGATGCTTTCGCAAGACAACGACAGTAGCATCTAGTATTTCTTTTGGGATCATATTTTATCCTTTGGGTTATTGGGCCATGCGTCCAACTTGGACGTTCCCCATCGCACAATTAGTATAACACAAGTGCCAAACCAGTTAAAGGGGAAACAAGGGGGAATAATTCAAGAGACCTTGATATAATTCGTACTATTTATTATTATACAGTTGCGCTGTTTCGCAACTATGTAAATAGGAGAGTTCTATGTCTCGACAATCCGAAAGACAGATTTATGAAATGCACGCTCAGGTGTGCTCCGTCCTGTCCAATCCGAAACGCCTGGAAATCATTAACCTTTTGAGAGAAAACGAAAAGACCGTTGGGGACTTAGCGGAAAAGATGGGCCTGGCTAAAGCCAATGTGTCCCAGCAAATCGCCATTCTCCGTCACAAAGGTCTTCTTCTTGCCCGCAGGGAAGGACAACATATCTACTATCGTTTAGCTTATCCAAAGATGCTTAAAGCCTACGATCTTTTAAGAGAAATTCTTATGGAACGGTTGTCAAAACAGGGAGAGTGGTTTGAGAAACTTCGCAAGGAGGGCGAAACAAAATGAGGATGGGGGTTATCATTTCAAGTAACGATGCCGAGACATGCTGGAACGCATTGCGTTACGCAAACTTCTGCGTCGGCCAAAAGGATGAAGTCAAAATTTTTCTCATGGGAAAAGGAGTTGAGTGCCAATCTATCAGCACAGATAAATTCAACACGGTGGAGCAGGCGAAGAAATTTTTACAGTCCGGAGGGAAGATGCTGGCCTGCGGCACTTGTATTAAGTCGCGCGATCAAGAAGAAACGGAGATGTGCCCGATCAATACAATGAAGGACATGTATGAGATCATAAAAGAGAGCGATAAAGTCGTCACTTTTTAAAGGAAGGTTAAATCATGAGTCAGAAAACAATCGTTATTTTGGGAGGCGGAGTGGGCGGGCTGGTTGCGGCGAATAAGCTGCAACAACTTTTGGGGAAACAGCATCGTATTATTTTAATTGAGAAGGAACCAAAACACGCGTTCGCTCCATCCTTTCTATGGCTAATGGTTGGGCAGCGGCAACCGGAACAGATCGTCTCTGAGTTGAGCCGATTGGTTCGCCCTGGCATAGAGATTATTAACAATGAGGTTCGCCAAATTGATCTAGCCAATCGCAGGGTGGTTGTGGATACTACCAATGTATCCTACGATTATTTGGTTCTCGCTTTGGGCGCCAGTCTTGCGCCGGAATCTATCCCGGAACTTTCTGAGAATGCGCATACCTTTTATACTTTGGAAGGCGCCAAGCAGCTACAGGAGGCGCTTCCATCATTCAAAGCGGGAACGATTGCGATCCTCGTAAGCGCCCTGCCTTACAAATGTCCTGGAGCGCCCCATGAGGGGGCGATGTTGATCGCCGATTTTTTCAGGCGGAGAGGATTGCAGAATGAAGTAAAAATTGAAATGTTCACCCCAGAGTCACAGCCCATGCCGGTTGCAGGCCCGGAACTAGGCAATGCGGTTCGGCAAATGCTTGAATCAAAAGGGATTGCTTTTCATCCGCTGCATAAACTAACCGCAGTCAATTCTCAAAGCCAGGAGTTGTTATTTGATGGAAACCCTTCTTTTCATTACGACCTTCTGATCGCAATCCCGCCCCATCGTCCTCCGTCCATTGTTCAAGGCATTGGCTTAACCAACGAAGCGGGATGGGTACAAGTTGACCGCGCCACCTTAAAAACCAAACATGAAAATGTCTATGCCATTGGAGATGCCACGGGTATTCCAATTCCGGGAAGATGGAAGCCAGCTGTGCCGCTCATGCTGCCCAAAGCGGGAGTGTTTGCTCATGCCCAAGCGGAAGTGGTTGCTAATCGTATCGCAAGCGAGATCCATGGTCAAACCCCAAAGGAAGAATTTTGCGGCAGCGGTTATTGCATGTTGGAAGCAGGAGAAGAACTTGCTGGGTTCGCCTATGGAAATTTTTTCGCCGAACCTTCACCGCAAATCCACCTGCGCCGAACCGGAAAAATCTGGCACATCGGCAAAGCGCTTTTTGAAAAGTGGTGGCTAGCTCCCTTTGGATTCAGGCGTGAAGCTCTAAGACTTGCGCTTAAAGCTGGAGCCAAGCTGCTCGGT
>JACPSV010000229.1 GCA_016193115.1 Elusimicrobiota bacterium | reverse complement strand
TTCGCTGGGAAATTCCTCCCTAGAAATAATAGCGCAAGAATCACGCAGAAACTGCGCAGACATGTTCTGCTGATGTGTCTGACAATGACTGCCTATCAAACTGGCAGAACCGATCCCTTGATTAGGTGGCCAAAAGGTGTCTATGCTCAGGTCAGAATGAGTCAAAGTGGGTCAGATCAGGTAAGATTGGGGAATAGATTTTATTGGCGGTAAATACAGAAAATAGGGAAGGGATAAGGATTTTCGAAAACTGCTGTTTTGGCGTTACCAAGGAAGTGCTCTACCAACTGAGCTACCCCAGCGAAACTAGCGAATTATACCAAATATTTTATAGGGGAAGGTTTAAAATCTGCCCCTAGCGGACAATAGGATGAGGGAAATGTTACAATTGTCCAAGATTTATATTACAGGCTAAAAAATATGTACCATTAGGTTGCATGCAAATTCGTTGTAGCGTACAAATAGATTCCGATTCCCGCAAAGTTATTCTGGTAGCTCAAAAGAATGAAACCCCTCAGCATTTGGCCCTAAAGCTTGCGGCGTTCGTTCTGTTTTTCAGGTCGAACCCATTAATGGATGTAAGTTTGAAACACCCAGCGATTGCAGGGCAGGAATTTAGACCGGATTTATTGGCCTTGAACGAGTCTGGGGAAGTGCAATGTTGGGTGGAATGCGGTACCGTAACTTCTCATAAGCTCGATAAACTTACCCGCCGCTATCGAAATGCCCGTATTGTAACCCTTAAGGAAAATTACCACGAAGCGGAAACCTTGCGCAAAACCATTGAAAAGCATAAAGTTCAGGGCGCGGACCGCGTAGAGATTTGGGCGTTCCCAAACCGGATGTTTCAGGAATGGTTTGACGCCGTGGAAGAAACCGTGGATATTGTGGGCGAATCCGCGGAAAGAAGTTTTAACCTTGTGGTTAACGCGGTTCCTTTGCAATTTGATTTTCTAACCGCTTAACCCGACTTTTGCACAGCAGGAAATGAGAACCGAGACGAAAAAGCGGCGCAAGAAAGAATGGTCGGTTTATATTCTCCGATGCGGAGATGGAACGCTCTACACGGGAATCGCCAAAGATATCCACAAAAGAATTGCGCAACATTCCAATGGGAAGGGAGCCGTCTATACCCGCACGCATCTTCCTGTTAAGCTAATGTATCAGGAAAACCACGGGACCCGATCAGAAGCGCTCATCCGTGAAGCGCAGATCAAGCGCCTGCCTCGCTTAAAAAAGAATCAGTTGATTCTAGCGGCGCTGTGAACATGCCGTCCGTGAGTTCGACATAAACCGGCGCAATTTTATTGAATTTGAACTGTCTTGGGCTGATGAATCAGGGCAATGGCTATACCCACAACGGCAAATTGTATCATTCCGGCGATAAACCAGGTGAGCGCCATCGTTGCGGGAATTGGAATCATTAAATAGACTCCCAAACTCATACCCGAGGACATCAAGAGACCGATCAGAAGACCAAAACGCAGACCCTGCCACGCTGGGGTTTTATCTTGGTCATGGCCTTTGGAGTAGATGTAAGGAAGAACCATGGCGTTCACAAAATAAAGCGTCCACATCGTCCACATAAGACTTTGCATTTCTGCCATCGGTCGCCAAAGCGAGGCCGTGGCTTCATATGTCCCTTTCAACAGAACCCCATGAATCAAAAAATCCGATACAAACAAAATACCAAACACCGCAACTCCCGCCAGTACGCGTCTCTTCTTGGTCATTTCGATACCTCCTATCGTAACGACAGATTTAAGGTTGACCGAACAGAAAACCTAAGGTTAGAAAATGGGAGTTGCCGTTTTCTTCGATGACTTGCATGCTGTAGTCCAGTTTGTAAGATCCGGCGTTGAAACCCAATCCGAAATTCACTTTCCCGCTGTCCTCGCCCAGCTTGTATCCGGACCGAAACGCGATGGGAAACAGTTTGTCGTCATATCGGTACTCGAATCCTAAATTGGCTTTCACGTTTTCGGTTCTTCTTTTGAGGACGTCCACCCCAAACAACACTTGATGCAGATTGAGATATTTTTTTTGATGAGAGACGCCGGCTCTAAAAGTTACGGGAATTTCTTCGGTCCGATTGTCGTACCTTAGCCCCGTCCCGATATTTTGGATGGCGCCGCCCAGGGAAATCGTTCCCATCTTATATAGGGATCCGATGTCCATCGCGAAAGCGGTGGCGGTAAATTTTTCCAAAAGTTGCGAGCGCAAAACCTTCCCGTTCGCCCCGACAGACAAGTTGTTTCCTAAGCGGTTGCTGTAAGAGAAAATAAAGGCATAATCTTTTTCCGCGTTAACGGTCTTCTGAACCCCTCCTAAATCCACAAAATCTGTTTCGCCCACGGAATAGTAGAGCAAAGTCCCCGCGCAAACTCCCCATTTTTTTTCGCCCAGTTCTAAAGGGTTTCCGTACGAAATCACGCCCAGCTTGTCGCCAAAAATGCCGCCTTTATAGGTCACGGAAACTTCTTTGCGGTTTAGGAAGGCAATCGAGGCCGGGTTATACTGTAAAGCGGTAATGTCGCCGACGTCGGCGGAAACGGAACTGTACATCTCCGCTAAACCCTGGGCTTTCGCGCTTAAACTCTGGATGAGTATGTTCCCGGCGCTGGATCCGTCCGCATGAGCAAACGAAGAGAGTTGGAAATGAATTGTCAGGAAAGAAACCGCGAGAAGGATAAAATAAGAGAGGCGTCTGAACGGCAAAACGATTTTCATGTCACTTCACAACCGTAATGATTTTCCGCGCGCGCATGCCCGCTCCTTGAATCACCAAAACATACGTGCCGGAAGGGACAGGATTGCCGTCGTCGTTCCTGCCGTCCCATGTGGGACTTGCCGCGGCGTTGGCGGTGACGTCAATTGTCGCGCTTTTAACGCGCTGGCCGGAATAACTAAAAATCTCAATCGTCACTTTTCCGGTGGAGGGCGGGACAAAAGTTGCGGTTCCTATGATCCCTTTCTCCGGATTGATGGCGCCATCGTTCCCCGCTTGCAGGGTAACGGCGACCTGCCCCGGTCTGGGAAGACCGGTTTCGCTTCTTATCAGGCGGTGGGTTAAGTCATCGAAATACCAGAATTCCCTATCCCCAGACGATTTTGTGAGGGTGACGGCCACAGAGTTAAAAACCTGGTACGTGCCCCGCACGTCTACGCTGCCGGAAGCATTCTTTTCCCGGTAGGCGCCGTTACTGTAGAAATAATAAATAGGATGCTCGATGTCGTAGGGATAACTATTGCAACCGGCATAGAAGGACCTGCCCTCCACCGTGCGGCCAATGCCGGTGGAACAATGGTATTCTCCGGAAAAATATTCGGCATGGACAAAAGAATACCCTAACCCAATCCATATCCATAATAAGGAGAAAACTCTTACCAATTTAGATGGAGTAATCATTTTTTCAAGCCAACTTTGTGACAATGGGACTCGCCTTTTCCGGATTTGATCAGAACTTATAGACTAATTCTGTCGCAAAAATGGATACGGTATCTTTTGTGACAGCGCCGTCACTATCTTCATAGCCGTCTCTGGACGCCCATTCATACCGATACTCCAAACGGAACATAACGGACGGGTTCAAAAAAAATGTGGGGGTTAATGTCAAGTTCTGAATCGTGACTCCATTTAAGGACCCCGCAAAAAACGGAGACACGGCCCTCGCTCCATCCACATCGTAAAACCATTCGTAGCGCGCGCCTAAAGCGAACCTGTCCGTATATTGGTACTTGGGGTGGATTCCGATACCGTACCATTTCGCTTCGCCGCCGTCCGCGGCGCCGTTACTGTCTTTGTCCGTAATGCTTGCCCCATCCTCCCGTCCCAGGTTGAGTTGAAATCCTACGGTTGTTTTGGCGATGGGTTTAACCAACCAGGAAGAATCGAAACTGATTCTCATGCGACCCCCGTCCTCTTTCCCATAATAAAGGGAGTTGTCCCCCTTCAGATTGTCCCCAAAGTTTAACCCCAGCTTGGATGCGAGCGTTTTTCCTTTATTGTTGTCCGTATTCACGTTCCAACCGTTCACAACGCCTATCCACGCATCGTAGATCTCGGAATTTTGATACCCGACCAATACTCCCAGATGTGTAAATGGTTGAGCCAATCCGAATATCATGCCTCGCGTAATTGTAGAGTTTTTGTGGGATTCGAGAGATTCAATTCCGCTCAGTTTTTCCGTTTTCCCCACCTTTACGCTGATAGGGTAGAGGTTGGACTGGTAGGTTAAAAACATTTCTTGTATGTCGTAAGTATAGGAAGCGTTGGAAGGCAAGGTGGGAAATCCGGCCTCCGTGGGATTGTTTGTGCCTCTCGCTTTGTAGAAAGAGGGATCCGTTCCAAACGCTAGTTCGGCATGGTAACTGATCCCGTCCTTTTTGGGTCCATCGAAATTGATTTGCAGGGCGTTCATCAGGAACGCGTCTGTCTTTCGATCGAACGAATGCGCCACGGTTCTGCGGCTGGAGGGCGAGTTGAGGTTATAGGTATACGTGAAATCCACGAACCCGTCTATCTTCGGCTTGGACAATAAAGTGGAAGATTCTGATGAAAAACCTGCAGACGACTCCGTAGGAGATGCGATGGCAGGAGCGGCCAATAACGTCACGGACAAAGCAATCAGGGAACCAAAGTCCCAATAGGCGGCGATTTTGCGACAAATATATTTTATCAAAGCATTTTCCTCCGTTTTATAACTTACTATCACCGCCATCACCGCGAAAGCGGGAATGACGTCTAGCAGCAGTCCCTGACCTGAGTATTGTAGCAATGAATCTACCAGAATTATCGTTGAAACTAAGATGTCGGTGAGACAACTTTAGCCGATGAGACAGAAATGTCCTATTTTTTTGTAGAATGGGGGAATGGACG
>JACPSV010000228.1 GCA_016193115.1 Elusimicrobiota bacterium | reverse complement strand
TGGCGGCGAATCCCACGATAACAAGTTTCAGGGTATTTACGACCAGTATCAGTGTGACAATCGGGGCGAATGGGAACCCGGCGTCTACCACGCTCACTCTGTCCACAGGGACCGGCGGTCACTATGCGGTGAGCAACTCTTCCAAAGGAATAGTGGCGGGAGCCAACACTACTCTGGTGATCTCCAATCTTTCTACAGCGACGGTGTACGGATTCCAAGTAGGGGCGAATGACAGTACGGGGAGCGCATCCACGCAGACGACAGTTGTTACGGCTTCAACCAGCACAATAGCGGTATCTCCCGCAGTCACGAGTTATAGGATATTTGCGACTAGCGCGACCATTACGTTAGGAGCAAACACCAATCCGGATGGAACTGTAGTGGCGGTGTCTACGGGGACAGGCGGGAACTATGCGGTCACGAATTCCTCTGCTGGGATATTCTCCGGCGGTTCGGTGACGTTAGTGATTACGGGATTGACGGCGAATAGCGGGTACGGGTTCCAAGGAGGAGCCAGGGATTCTACGGCAGGAGCGGCGACACAGTCTGTGACGGTGGTGGCCGCGACTACGACGTTGGCGGCGAATCCCACGATAACAAGTTTCAGGGTATTTACAACCAGCATCAGTGTAACATTGGGAGGGAATGGGAACCCAGTGGGAACGACACTCACTCTGTCCACAGGGACAGGCGGCCACTATGCAGTCACGAACTCTTCCAAAGGCATTGTAGGAACCGGCGACGTGACGTTAGTGATCTCCAATCTTTCTACAGCGACGGTATACGGGTTCCAGGTAGGGGCGAATGACAGTACGGGAAGCGCATCCACACAGACGACAGTTGTTACGGCTTCAACCAGCACAATAGCTGCGGTTCCTATTGTGACGAGTTTTCAGGTCTTCTCAACTTCTATAACGGTCACGCTAGGATCCAATTCCAATCCGGTTGGCACTGCGATATTCATATCCACAGGATTAGATAGAAATTTCACGGTAGCGAATTCTTCTGCGGGGATAGTAGGGGGCATTAACACCTCTCTTTCCATCACGGGCCTAACTCCAAATACGGGATTTGAGGTTCAAGCTGGAGCGCGGGATAGCACAGCGGGAGCATCAACTGTTGGCGTAACGGTAACTGAATCCACCACAACTTTAGTGAATCTCCCGACAATTGTAAGTTATAGGATTTTTACCACCAGCGCCTCGATT
>JACPSV010000233.1 GCA_016193115.1 Elusimicrobiota bacterium | reverse complement strand
TCGGTCTGCGCAAGAGTCTCAAAGCGGACGAAATTTTTAAAGATTCCCTGATTGCAGCGGAAAAAAATTCTTATAGGGTCATCAAACCGGAAAATGTCAAAAGCTTCAAACTTTCCGTGGAATCGGACGGAGGACTTTTCCTATCGGAAGCGCACGTTAGGAACGAATTACGAGGAAACATGTCCTCGTTCATGAACCCTAAAGTCATACGAGAGGGAGAAGGCGGGAGCGGATCGGCCCCCACGCCTTCTCGGTATGAACTGACCGTAGATAAAGATGGATATTTTCTGGCCAAAGGCGACATCTCTTACCTTCGCCAGAAACGAGATGAACGCCTTCTGCCTTCCATGCTGAGTTCAGGCAACACGATCATCGCTAAGAACGATTTCGCCGCAAAATGGATAGGGGCGACGGACGGGGGGGGACATGTCTATACGATGGATAGTCGCGGCCGTCCGACCCTTGGGTTTTTTGGCGGAGACGGATTTCTCCAAAACACATACAACGCGGGATATAGAACCGGTAGTTGGGGAGTGGGGGTAGGCGCCTATGCCGTAGGATTCGGAGTGTTGGGCGTGACAGGGGATAGTCGTCTCCTCGATCGGGGAACAGGGATGATGCTAGGGTTATCCAATAAGGCCATGATTGACAATGGCGATCGCATTTTTGCCGGTGTGGACACCGCATTGACACTCTATACACTCGGCGTTGGTAAGGTTGAGCCGCAGGAGTCGCACGGGGCACATCCGCACTCGGAACCAGAATGGCGCCCATGATTCAGAAAGTGACCTCCTCTTTTTCTAAGAACGCTTCTATGGGGACTCTAACCAGCAAGTTGCCGCGCATGAATTTGGCGAGGTCGGCGATCGTCGCTCCTAAAATCCCATGGACAGAAAGGGTTTCTAAAGTTTTTAACGCGGACATGGGCGCGGTATTCAAAAAATATGTCAGCTCTCCTTTAGGAAATGGGTTCGATTCTATGGTAAAGGGCGCGGTTAGAAATGCCGCCCATGCCCAGCCGCCCCGATGGATGCCGAGATTTGGAGCGGTAGAGGCAATCCTTTCCCGTGGCGCCACGGCCGGGGTACGGGTTCCCACCGTCAACATTGCCAAACCGTTTCTCACCAAACCAGGATTTCTCACTGAAACCACCAGAAAAGCCGTCGGAGCGGCTACGGAATCTAAAATCGGGGCGAGAATAGCGGCCTCTCAAGAAATAGCGCCTCAAGGGATACGCGGGTTCCTGGCTAAATCTAAAACTTGGGTTTCGGAAACCGCCCAGAAGGCAGTCTCTGTTCTAAAACCTATGGCGGAAGGCGCAGCCGCAATCGGAGGTAGATTTGTCGCCAATCCAATCGTAAATGCCGTCGGTTGGGGAGTGAAAAAGGCAACTGTTTCCCTGTTTAAGGGCGCCGTCAAATTGGTGGACGCCGTGATGATCAGCCAAGCGTTTAGATCCGCCTACAAAAAGTATGAAAAGGGTCACTACTCGGCGATGGGTTGGGACATGGCCATGATTCTTCTCTTGCTGTTTGTGCCTCTCAGTTTGGGAAGAGCGGCAGAAGCCCTGCCGGCTGCGGCTCCTGTCAAAATTTCCGAGCAGATTTTTGGCCAGACTCTTTTCTCCGCCACACGATTTGCGGCGAAGCCATCCGAGTTTGTGGTGGGTTGGGTCGGAGGCGCTCTGCAAGGGGCAAGAAGGTTTTCCACATTGAACGCCGCAGGTTTGGGAGACCTGATGACGTTGCTTCCTTCCTACCACGAGGAGAGATTGGAAGTGAATGGAAAAGAGGTTGGCACCGGCCGGTACACATTCGCATGGGGAAAATTTCATTTCTTGGATTTTGATGAGAGGTACGCCAGCGCTCAGGGCGGCGCGCAGATGGGTCTTATATTCGGGTTGACCAGCCCGCTCTTTCAACCCATGTGGGCGGAGATGGTGCCTGTTTTAAGGACTTTCTCAATGGGTGGGAGAGCGATCAAAGGGATAGAATCTCTCTCGAACAAACTGATCAGCGGATCGGGCGAAATCATCTCTACGGCTTATTCCGTGACCGTATTTGGTTTGGTGGGAACAGGTCTCAGCATGAGCGTAGACTCTTTAGGATTGGCGGGCACGCCATTAGGCGTTTTGAAAAATGAATTCGTGAACATGGTTATCTCCGTGATCGTCGCGCCCACCGCCGGCAGAGCGCCCCGAATAGCGTTCACAAAAGCGTATGGAAGAGTGCATGGAGTTGGCGCGGAAATTCCTGTCCTAGGAGCAAGGACCGTGTCTCACGATCAAGTAGCGTTTGCAGAGGAGGTACGCAACGCGCGGGAAGGGAACAGAGGTCTGGACTTTGACTACGGTTCCCTCTCGCAGGAAGAGGTGAGACAGTTGTTTGGAACCGCAGAGGAGGTGGTCGTCACCGCTCTTCTGGATCAGGGGCAGCATGAAGGGGTGCGAGAAACCTGGAGAGAATACCAATCTCGTCCGGAAGAAGAGGGATTCGCTGATTTGCCTAATTACCCATTGGA
>JACPSV010000232.1 GCA_016193115.1 Elusimicrobiota bacterium | reverse complement strand
TGTTCCATGACTGATTTTAACGAGGAGCCGGCGGCAGAAAGATGATGTTTGAAGAGAATTGTTCCTTGCGGATCCAGGACAAACAAATTGAAGAGCGGGCAGGTGTCCGGGGGGTGCGGCAGATTTAACTTGCCGGACACAATATCTTCCGGGTCAATGAGCATGGGAAACCCTATCGTCTTTTCCAGATTCCGGGGCAATTCCAAATCCCTTCCCAACAAGCTGATCGCATAGATGCTCACTCGATCGCCAAAACATTCCCTCAACTCGTTCAAAATCGGGATTCTGGACCGGCAATCTTCACACAAGTTCGTAAACCAAAGCAGAGTGAAACTTTTTTTAGTCGTGTCCGGAATACTGTAAGGCCGTCCCCCGCAATCCTCTAACATAAAGCGGGGAAACAACTCCCCCCTCTCCAACCCGACCTTATCTTTGCCGGCAAAAATGCATCTCAGTTTCCATAACCAGGATTTCATTTGACACCCGTAAAATGGGACTCTTTTTTAGGCAGACTCTCAACTTCTTCGCTCGTCAGCCGTTCCCGTTCATGAACCACTTCTTCAAATAAACTATCCAGTTTGGATTGCTGCGCCTGAAACTGATCTTTTTGATCTATCTTTCGCACCTTGGAATCGTAGACCAGAAAATCCACAATCTGCTTCTCCTGCTTTGGTTCCAAAAAGTACCCTTTATTGGAGATCTTGACATGCATACGGCGAACATACCTTTTCCAATCCTCAGCGCTGAGGTAAGGGGCATTCAAAGGACGCGCCGAGCTGTGACAAGAAGAACAGACAGCAAGGAAAATCCGATAATTCGTCTGAATCTCTTTAGGATACGAGGAAACATCCACTGTCGCCGGACCCAGATCGTATGGAAAATGAGCGGATACCTGACTGGAACTGAATTTATGGCTGGCAGCAGGCTTAGAATCGTCCGAAGGACCTTTGCAAGAAATGAAGGTCGCCGTGAGAAGAGACAAAAACAGAGAAACACCCTTAATATTCATTTTATTACCCATTTCCATTCTGAAGGCGGCAACAGTTTAGCCAAAAAAATTGGCTGAATCCTACAAAGACATCCCTGAAAACATTTTCATTGCCGTTCTGGGACATAAATTACCCTGGAATTACAGGGGCACGTTAGGGCATATTGCGAAACGATCCTTCCTCCGTCATTCCCGCGAAAGCGGGAATCCAGAACTGATTTTCCGCCGACTAGATTCCCGCTTTCGCGGGAATGACG
>JACPSV010000295.1 GCA_016193115.1 Elusimicrobiota bacterium | reverse complement strand
GTTGAAACAGGGAGTGGAGATGGTGATGCCGGGAGACAACGTGGAAGTGGAAGTGGAACTGATTACGCCCGTGGCGATGGAGAAACAGTTGCGTTTCGCTATCCGCGAGGGCGGCCACACCGTAGGCGCGGGAGTCGTTATCGAAATTTTGGAGTAAACAAAAAAAGAGAAAAAATATGGCTGAAAGAAATATACAAACGTTAGTCTGTTCTGAGTGCAAACGCAAGAACTATCACTATCAGGCGGGCAAGAAAAGGGCGGATAAGAAGAAGGTAGAAGTGCGCAAGTTTTGTCCCAGCTGCAAAAAACACACATTGCACAAGGAATCTAAAAGTTAATAAGTAATATCTTTACGAGGGGAGTGTCGGTTAATGGCAAACCACTGGTCTCCAAAACCAGGACTGGGGGTTCAAGTCCCTCCACTCCCGTGATTATCATGAGTATAAGGAGCAATCTATGTTTCTAAACTATCTCGCAGGCACGGTTTCGTTGTTGTTGGCGGTCTCAGCGTTTATCCCTTGGGTAACGGTCTGGTTTTATTCTCTTAAAGGTATCGAAAGCATTTACGGAATTCTCATCCTGATCGTGGGTCTTTTGGGCGTGACGGTAGCCATATTCCAGCACCTTTCCGGAAAAGTGCGCGGCAGAGGGTTTATTCTATTCGCGCTGATATCGTTAGCCTGCGAAGCTCTCTATTTCCGCAAACTGGCGACTTACGGAAGCAAGCTCAACGAAATTGTCGGTTTGTTGACGGATTTGTTCGGAGAGGCCTTGATCCAGAAACTTCAACAGCTGGTGGGAGAACAGTGGACCAAGGTTTTGATCAAGGTCGTGCAAAGAGTGGGACGCGTGGACACGGACGTGAGCGGATTCGACTTCATCGGAGGCGGTCTGATTTTAGCGGCCGTCTGCGCCCTGATCCTTCTTTCTGTCGGCGCCCTGATAGAAAAGAATCGTCCTAAAGCGGAGATTTAGAACCATGCTGGAGAATGTGACTCTCTTTTTTAAAGAATCGTACGAAGAACTCAAAAAAGTCACCTGGATGACCCGCAAAGAAGTCATGGGATCCACGGCGGTGATCATCGTCCTTATATTCATTGTTTCCCTGTTTATCGCCCTGATTGATTTTATTTGCATGCGGGCCGTTGCCATCATACTCTAATGTCAGAAAATCAACCGCGTTCTTGGTACGTGATTCACACCTACTCGGGGTACGAGGACAAGGTGAAAACCGCCATTGATAGAGCCATGTCCAACGGCCAATTTGCCAACAAGATATTTCAGATCCTGATCCCGACCGAAGACGTCGTGGAGATCAAAAAGAACAAAAGAAAGATCAAGAAGAGAAAGTTTTTTCCTGGGTATATCCTGGCGGACATGTTAATAGACAACGAAACCTATTGGCTGATCAAAAACACGCAGGGTGTCACGGGCTTTTTAGGAGGCGTGAAACCCACCGCCTTGCCGGAATCGGAAGCGAAGAACTTAATTGAACTGGCCACCACCCCCACAGATTCCAAACCTAAAGCCGCCATTCAGTTTAGGCTGGGAGAATCCGTGCGCATTAACGAGGGACCCTTCAAACATTTTATTGGCACGGTGGAAGACGTGAACGAAGAAAGAGCCAAAATCAAAGTGACGGTCTCGATATTCGGACGAGGCACACCCGTAGAGCTGGACTTTCTACAGGTTGAAAAACTATAAGGAATAACTCATGGCTAAAAAGATTAAAACACAAATTAAGCTGCAAATACCCGCCGGATCGGCAAACCCGGCCCCCCCCGTGGGACCCGCGTTAGGGCAACATGGCGTAAACATCATGGACTTCTGCAAACAGTTTAACGAAAGAACAAAAGCGATGGAACAGGGAATGATCATTCCCGCCGTGATCACGGTGTTTGACGACCGTTCCTTCACGTTTATCACCAAGATGCCGCCACTCTCCTCCCTCCTGAAGAAAGCGGCTGGTTTAGCCAAGGCGTCCTCTACGCCAAACAAGGTAAAAGTTGGGAAAGTGAACAGAAAACAAATCGCCGAGATTGCCGCGCGGAAGATGCCGGACTTAAACACGAAAGATATTCAATCCGCGTCCCGAATGGTAGAAGGGACCGCGCGCAGCATGGGTATTGAAGTTGTGGAGAATTAAATGGGAAAACGATTGCTGGAGCTCGAGAAAAAGATAGACCAGAAAAAGAAGTATACCCTTCTGGAAGCGGCTAAAGTTCTAAAAGAATCCGCCAACGCCAAGTTTGACGAAACGGTCGAGCTGCACGTGCGTTTGGGAGTGGATCCCAAACAGTCCGACCAGTCGGTCCGCGGCACCGTGGTTTTGCCGGCGGGTACCGGAAAAACCAAGAAAGTCGCCGTGATCGCCAAGGGAGAAAAGATCAAAGAAGCCCAGTCCGC
Organism: Elusimicrobiota bacterium; assembly: GCA_016193115.1. GTDB lineage: Bacteria > Elusimicrobiota > Elusimicrobia > 2-02-FULL-39-32 > 2-02-FULL-39-32 > JACPSV01. Next base: position 3,983 of record JACPSV010000295.1, on the reverse strand, counting down.
CGGCTGCGACTACAGCGGCGAGAACGATCTGATTGAAAAAATCCAGAAAGGGTGGTTCGATTTTGACGTCTTGGTAGCCACTCCGGACGCCATGAAAGACGTCAGCAAACTTGGAAAAATTTTAGGTCCCAAAGGTCTCATGCCCAACCCAAAATCCGGCACCGTGACGTTTGATTTAGCCCGAACCATCCAAGAGCTGAAAGCGGGAAGGATTGAATTTAAGATAGACGATCAAGGAATCATCCATACCGCTATCGGTAAAATTTCTTTTACGGCGGAGAAGATCAGCGAAAACGCCAGATCCCTGATTCAGTCCGTGATCAAATCGAAACCTGCTTCTTCCAAAGGGATTTACCTGCGCTCGATCTATCTCTCTTCCACGATGGGTCCGAGCCTGGCCGTTGACACCTCCCAAAAGTTCTCCGTAGAAATTTAAAATCCATACTCCTTCCAACGGAGGGAGACTTTCTCCTTTATTTCCGCGCTCATCTCTACCGGTAACGGGTAGCCCTTCTTCCAAGTCGCGTCAATTCCCAGAATGCCTTGGCAAACCGCGCGCGCTCCTTGAACCGAGACTTGAGAAAAAAGCAGATCCCTCTCGCAATCAAACCGGGTAAAGATTCCCCAGAGGAGGAGAGTGTCCTCTTCGAGCGGGACGTCCCGGCTCACGACCGCGACAATTTTCACGCGCCCTTCAGGCAACTGATCAAGGATCTTCCGCAAAATTTCTCTTCCCTCACCTTCGCCTTTTCCGTCCACCTGGACTGCCACTAGCGTATCTTCCAGAACACGCCATCCCACTATTCTAGAATCCATTTGTGTCAGGTCCGGAAATGGAGTTTCTTTTGAAGAAAATTTCTCAGAAACTTCTTCCCTCCCTGAACTTGTGGCGTCCAATATCATTTTGCTTCCCAGGTTCATCTTGGAGCCCGTAAAGTCTAAAGTATCCTGAGAAGTGCCCGGCAACAAAATAAAATCCCGCTCAGGATCAAAGTGCGCCCGAACCGCTTTCAAAACTTCCTTAAAATCTCTGACAGGCACTTCCGGATCTACGAGCACCACGCACTTACTCAAAGACATTTGTCCCTCTCCCAAAAGAGCGAGCGCCGTCTTGATCCCTTCCTTCTCATATCTCTGCCGGACGCTCGCCACAAGCAGATTGTGAAACCCAGCTTCAAAATAGGCCCAGAGGTCCGTCAGTTCCGGCCGCATCAACCGAATCATGGGAGCCAACAGTTTTGTCACTGTTTCTCCCATGGCTTTGTCTTCTTGAGGAGGTTTACCAACTACGGCAGAATGGTAAATCGCGCCTTTCCTATGGGTGACACACTGAACCTCCAAAACGGGAAACGGCGCAGCATGTGAATAATGTCCGAAATGGTCTCCGAAAGGGCCCTCCAAAGCGCGTTTTTTGGGACGCGCAATTCCTTCGATCACGATCTCTGCGCTTGCGGGAACGCGCAAAGACAGAGTTTCACAGGAAACTAAAGGAATCTGACGTCCCGCCAAGAATGAAGAGATTGGGATTTCGTCCATCCCTTCCGGCAGAGGCAGGATTCCCCCTAACCAAAGCGCGGGATCGGATCCAATGACGACCGCCACTTCCAGAGGACGATCTAACAATTCGGATTCCGCGTAATGGAACCCGCCGCCTTTTTGAATCTGCCAGTGCAGAGCCAACTCCCGACGATTCAGCGCCTGTAACCGGTAGATGCCCATGTTCCGCGTTCCGGTTTTTGGACTCTGGGTGATAACCAGTCCCGCCGTCACAAATTTTCCGCCATCCAAAGGCCAGCTCTGCGTTATAGGAAACTCAAAGAGGTCAATAGAATCCCCCATCTTTATAACTTCTTTCACGGGCGCGGAGGAAACGACCACCGAACGCATGAACCGTGACCTCCAGAGAAGATTTCTCTCCTTCCAAATCCAGGAACCGATTTTTCCGTGAGCAAGACTGTGAGGAAATTCCTCTAAAGAATGGACCATTCTCTGCCCAATCTCTTCCGGTTTATCTCCTAAAAGGATCTCGAGAGATTCCTCCGAACCTAAAAGGTTGATCAGCAAAGGAAACTGGGATCCTTTGACTTTTTCGAAAAGGAGAGCGGGCACAGGGCAACTTTGGGAATCCGATTGACGGTAGAGACGGGCGATGATTTCCGTGATCTCTAAATCGGGACTGACTTCCACTGGGATGCGGCGCAGGAGAGATCTCTTTTCCAGTTCGCCCATGAACTGCGGAAGCGAGAAGAAACTCACAAGGCGTCTCTGCGCCAACCTTGTGTGGAGAATTGAGGATCCAGAATTTGACAGACGCGTTCTGAGAAAAGTTGAGCCTGTTCTTCTACTGTTTTCGCCCCTTGGTAGAAGGAGGGGACGATGGGCATGATCACCGCGCCGCTTTGCGAAAGGCGCAGCATGTTTTCTATCAAAATCGTAGATATTGGCGTTTCCCGGAGACAGAGAACCAACTTTCTTCTTTCTTTTAGAGTCACAGCCGCCGCGCGCGTGATCAAGCTATCTGCAATTCCGCAAGCGATTTTAGAGAGAGTGGAAGCGGAGCAAGGCAGAATCACCATAGCATCGCATGGGTTGGATCCCGAAGCGAACGGAGAAGAAAGGTCGTCATCCGAGAAAACTTTCTTTACGGGTGCGGCCAAATCTTCTATTGTCAAACCGGTTTCTTGGGCTAAAACCGATTTTCCCCACCTTGAAAGCGCTAGATATTTTTCTCCCGGACAGTTTTTAATAAAATGAACCGCATAAATGGATCCGGAAGCGCCCGTGATGGCGATGAACGTGCGCACGATTAAAACACCACCAGAAAAAATACCAGAAACCCCAAAAGAGCGTTGACCTTGAAGAAAGCGAATTGAATCACCGCCGGACTCAAGGGTTCTGAGAGGACTCTCCAATGGCCGAGGATAAACAGAGCGCCCACCAAGAAAAGCAGGAGAAAAGAGAGGGAATCCCGCAAATAAATCTGGGTTAAGGTTCCGAGGGTTAGAAAAGCAATCAAATGAAAGAGTTCCGATACGCGCAACGCATCCGTTCTGCCCAGAACTGCCGGCAGGGAAAAGCCTGCCGGTCAAAATCTTCGTCCAGAAGCGCGTAGACGATGTCGAACCCAGCCACCCAAAATATGCAAAAGAGTGAAAGAAGAAGAACGGGCAACATTTCGGAAAGAGGGAACAGATGTGGACGAACCGCTACCCAACCGCCAATGGGCGCGACGCCCCAGGCAAGTCCCAATCCCAAATGAGAAAAGATCGTCACTCTTTTTAAAAATGGGTAGATGGTAAAAAGAACCAAAGGAATCGGAGCCAGAAAAAAACATAGAGGCGATAAACGGTAGGCGGAAAACAAGAAAATCGCGGCCGCCGATAAAACAAAAATTTTCGCGGATCGCAAAGAAATTTTACCCGAAGGAATCTCCCGATCCTTTGTCCTGGGATTCTGAGAGTCAATAGCGCTGTCCAACCAGCGGTTCACGCCAAAACCGTAGGACCTAGCTCCCAACACGGCCAAAAATATCCAGAAAAAAATGCCCCAGGAATATTCCATGGGCGGCTGAGAAAACGCAAACGCCATCCCCGTTCCCGCAAACACGATCGGCAAAGAAAAAAGTGTATGTTCAATCTTAACGAAACCGGCATAATTCTTAATCACTGGGGGTGACTCGCAAGACTTCGGAGATTGTGCTCACTCCTTGAAGGACCGCTTCCAGACCGGACTGCCTCAACGTCCCCATCCCATTCTCCCGCGCGGCGCGGCTAATCTCAGAAAGCGGCGCCTTGCGTTGCACCAAATCCCGCAACGTATCGTTAAACTCCATCAGTTCAAACACGGCTCTCCGTCCACGGAACCCGGATTTGCCGCACCAAGGACACCCTTTAGGCCTGTAAAGAGTGATGGAATCTTCCTGCGGCAAATTCGTGATCAGAAGTTTCTCCAAAACCCTTCTGGGAGTCTTATACGCTTCCTTG
>JACPSV010000294.1 GCA_016193115.1 Elusimicrobiota bacterium | reverse complement strand
GCGCTTTCTCTGAAAAATTTGCATAAATCGTATGGACCGCTCAAAGTTTACTGTGGGCTGAATTTCGATTTGGAACGAGGACAAAAAATGGCTTTTGTGGGGCACAACGGAGCGGGAAAATCCACGTTGCTCAAAATTCTAGCCGGAACTATTCCCTTTGACAGCGGGGAAAGGATTTTAGGGCTGAACGTGAAAGTGGGCTACTTTTCTCAACATCGGGCGGAAACTCTAACCATGGAAAAAACGGTGTTTGCGGAAGTAAGCGCAAACAATCGCCGCCTTTCTGAGCAAATCATCCGCACCGTTCTGGGCAGTTTTCTTTTTCCGGGGGACACTGTTTTTAAAAAAGTGAGCGTGCTTAGCGGCGGCGAAAAAAGCCGTGTGGCTTTGGTTAAACTTCTTTTGGATCCTCCCAACGTGCTTTTAATGGATGAACCCACCACGCACTTAGATTTGCAAAGCGTGGCAGCGCTCATTGACGCGCTTCAAGAGTTTGAAGGCACTCTTTGTTTTATCAGCCACGATCTATATTTTGTCAATGCTCTGGCCAGCCATGTGGCGCATGTGGAACATGGGAATGTCAACTTGTACCCCGGAAACTATGAATATTTCCAAAGAAGGCAGGAACAAAAAATAATCGAGTCAGCCGAAAATGGCGAAACAGGGCAATGAAGAACCGCATTCTGGAAACGTTAACGAAATTCTGGGGATACACCAGTTTTCGCTCCTATCAGGAAGAGGCCATTCTTTCCATCCTTGAAGAACGGGACACTCTGACCGTTCTGCCTACGGGCGGAGGAAAATCGGTTTGCTTTCAACTGCCGGCGCTTATTTCTGAGGGGATGGCGGTGATTGTTTCTCCTCTCTTATCGCTGATGAAAGACCAGGTGGACGATCTCAAAGATATAGGGATTGCGGCGGAATGTTTAAACTCCAGTTTAACGCCAAAAGATCAATATTCGGTAACGGAAAAAATCAGGGACGGCAGTTTGAAACTTCTTTATTTATCCCCGGAACGTCTGCTGTTCAATCACACCTTAGATCTTCTTAAAAGCGTTAAAATTTCATTTTTTGTCATTGATGAAGCGCACTGTATCAGCCATTGGGGGCACAACTTCCGTGAAGAATACCGGCAACTGGGCTTCATTAAAAAAGAATTTAAAAATATTGGAGTGCATGCTTTTACCGCCACCGCCACGCCCGAGGTGCGGCAAGACATTGTGAAACAATTGAATCTGGAAGAACCCCATCTCTATATCGGAAACATGGATCGCCCAAACTTAAACTACCGTGTTTTGCCGCGTTCCAGCCAACTCCTGGGCCAGATTGTAAACGTTATAAAAAAACATCCGAACGAACAGGGAATTGTCTATTGTCTAAGGCGCGCCGATGTGGACGAAATCTCCGCAAAATTGAATGATCTGGGCATCCAAAACCTACCCTACCATGCCGGACTTTCCGATGAAGAGCGAAAAAAAAATCAGGACCAATTTTCTTCCGAGAGTGTCCACATCATCGTGGCCACGATCGCCTTTGGGATGGGAGTGGACTGTTCCAATATTCGCTACGTTATCCATGCCGCCATGCCGAAATCTATAGAGCACTATCAGCAAGAAACTGGCCGCGCCGGGCGCGACGGTTTGAGCGCGGATTGTACCCTCTTCTATTCCGGCAGCGATTACAGAACATGGGAATATATGCTGCGCGATTCGTCTAACCAGAAAGTGATGCTTTCAAAACTAAGCGCGATGTACAACTTTTGCGTGCGTCCGCAATGCAGGCACCGCACCCTCGTTCACTACTTCGCTCATGCCTACGAAAACAATAACTGCGGCGCATGCGACTACTGTTTAGGCGAGGTAGAAATGGCGCAAGAACCGCTTTTGATCGGGCAGAAAATTATTTCTTGCGTGGCGCGAGTGCGGGAACGGTTCGGCGCGGACCATGTCGCGGATGTTTTGAAAGGAAACCGCACCGCGGCCATTGAGCGCTGGGGCCACGAAAAGATTTCCACGTTCTCCCTGATGAATTCTGAGACAAAAGTTTTTATCCGATTCATGATTGAGCAGCTGATTGGACAAGGGTTCCTGCGGCGCGAAAACGAGTTCATGACCTTAACAATCACGGAGTCGGGACGCAAACTTCTCAAAGGAGACCTGGTTCCGGTTCTGGCAAAACCAATTGTGGCCGCAAAAAAGAAGGAGATCGAAGCCAAACGCGTCTCCCGCCGCGCCCGGGAATGGGAAGGTTTTGACGAAAAACTGTTCCAAGCGTTGCGCGCTAAACGCGCGGAACTTGCGCAAACCAAAAATGTTCCCGCCTACATCATATTCAGCGACAAAACCCTCAAAGACATGGCCCTCAACAGTCCTAAAACCATCGAACAGTTCGCCAACATATTCGGCGTAGGCGCCGCCAAACAAAGACAGTACGGCCAGATATTCGTAGACGTCATCAAAAACTACGAGAGCCAGACCCTAAACTGAAAGATAATACCCGAAGGAATCGCCTCGTTTAAAACTCGTAACCGATGTTAAATCGAACGAGGTTATCGCTTGTTTTGCTCAGACCAATTCCAAACTGAAAATGCGTCATGACTCTGGGAGAGACATGATACACAAGAATAGGACCCAAATAATGTTCTTGGCGAGACGGACTCAGGTCAAACTTCTTACTGTCTCCCAATCCTCCGAAAAGTTCAAACCCTAATCCCACCGACCCTCCCATTTTACAGTCGCAGGGATCGGAGCCGCCGCTGCAATGGGCGCATTTACAGTCTTTCATGGAATGTTGGCAAGCGCAGTGACTTTCGCCTGAATTCATGTTTCCGTGATGGGTGTGACGCATGACGCCAAACGAATACCCAAAGGCGGTGGCGCCATCCGTAACATCGGTTTCATAGATGGAGTTGAAAGCTACGTTCACGGGCCCGAAATCTTTGGAGAGGATCAACCGCGTCTCAAAAATACGTTCGCGATCGGTCTCTTCGCTTTCTGCAGTTGAATAAGGAGGTTGGATCCAACCGCTTGTTTCCATTTTGAACCGTGTTTCAGGATGCAAATCTTCATATTCTCCGTAAACCATCACGTTGAAAGGTAAAGGATCATCCTCTATTAAAAGATACCTGTTTTCCCATCGGAACCCGGTGAATTTACCTGTTTTCTTTTCCGTATCCTCAAACCATTCGATCATAAATTCCGTGGCGTATCGGCTGGAAACTCCATACTCAAGCTCCAACATGTGTGAGAAATACTCCCCCTGGCCTTCTTCACGTTTGGTATTGGATGGAGCCGTATAATCGTTCATGAGCATCAATTCCACTTCGCCTTTCTCGATATGGTGACTATACGTGGTAAAATAACCATCCGTCCCCGCAAAAACAGGGGTGTGGACCAACACAACCAACCCCAACCAGCCAACTAATTTCTTTGTAAACATTGTCTTCCTCCTCCTTTGATGAACTAAATAAAAAGCCCAACTTGAAATTTCTTCTTGTTGGGCTCTGGACTCTGTGCCTCTGGCCTAGTTTTATAACTACATATTTATCATGGTTTTTCTCTTACAACATCCAAGGTAAAACCATTTCTTCGCTGAAGCTCAGTCATGGTTTTTCTCTTACAACATCCAATGTAAAACCATTTCTTCCTAAAGGACGAGAGTGTGACTTCGTCACCTCCAGTCGCTGAAGCTC
>JACPSV010000205.1 GCA_016193115.1 Elusimicrobiota bacterium | reverse complement strand
CTGGAGTTTCGGATGCTGGCCCTCTCGGTGGAAAGGTTTGAGAGACGTTACAGAGAATATTATCCTGAATCCTCCCTTTATATGGTCTCCATGAGAACACAGGAACGGTTTTCCCGATCGGTTCTGGAACATTCGCGCAAGTTCAGGGAAATGAGGTTCGAGAGTCCGCTTGCTCAAGCCATTCTTTTTTCCATAGATCAATATTATGGGGATTTAGTGGGACGTTATGGTGTAGATGTCGGTGACGACACCGGGGGTCCGTATCTTACCAAATTAGATGAGGTATCCGAAGAAATTCTAAACTCATTTTACGGTTTTGTATCTAGGGACGATCTAAAAGAATACGATCCGAATATTATCCGTCATCTTCTATCCTCAGACTCACCTCACTCCACAGGGATGGCGGCGCGCGCGTTCTATACCAGAGAGCCGGTGCTGGCCAATGTTCACCCTTGGAGCGACAATTTCTTGACACGAACCATGCGCCAACTGGCTGAATCTCTATCGGCTAAACTTTCCATTCTCTATGGCCACCCTTTTACGGAAGAAAGGCAGCTCGTGGGACATAGAGTGCCCAAAGAAGGAGAGGAGAAACTGGTCCAGGGATTAGGAGAAGTGGTGAGAGGAATTCGGGAAGCTCAAACCGAATTTGACGTTTCCGTACAGGAAGGGCGTCCCGCAAGAAAACATGTCCTGCTCATAAAAAATGTGGAATCCATGGATCCGGAGGTGAGGATTCAGTTGCAGGAAGCTTTAAGGATTGGAGAATTAACGCACCCAGAATTGGGAGTTCTAAAATTCCCTCCCAACTTCCAGATTCAGATGACAAAAAGGGCCGGAGCCCACATGCAGGACGAATCCTTCTACGACCGTCTCGTCACGAAGAAAGCGGATTTTAAGGCAGAAAAACCAATCAATTTAGCAAGTTTTCCCAGTCATGTCACGGAAGAAAACTTTTTGAATTACATCCGCATAGAAATAAAATCAGGCAGAAAATTTCTGGTATTTCCTAACGGTAAAAAAGTTGAGTTGGATCCTACCCGATTTAAGAATTTAGACGAGAAGAATTTTCAGGATGAGATTTATAAGCAGGCAGGACTGGTTCTAGATTTTGATACGGTGCGCATTCTGGCCGCTCTGCAGGAATCGGAAGACGCGGGAATTCCCATGATTCGGGTGGAAGGGCCCACGGGAGTCGGCAAAACGTTTACGTCCGGCGGATTTGCCGATTTGAGGGGAAGCGATTTCTTGAGTAACCCCGTGAGCGAAGGCACGGAACTCTCGGACTGGATCGGCTGGTTTGAGAGGAACGAAGAGGGTCATTTTAGGTTCAACAGCGAAACTTCCTTTAAGGAACGGTTGGAAAACGGCGGCGTCGTGGCCTTGAGCGAACTCAACTCCCTGATTGATCTGAACGATGAGGCTAAATTGGCCTGGTGGCTCGTCCAGATAGCGGAAACAGAACCTAATTCTGAAGGGTACAGAACGATCCGCCTGACAGAAGTTCCTGTCCCCGAAGGGGCGGAACTGCACGCCATTCGAATGCATCCCAAATCGTTGATCGTGATTGACACCAATCCGGAAGGAGACTATGCCGCGCGCGGCAGTTTCCCTGACGTTTTTAAGGAGTACGCGCCGGTCCTAAAAGTTTCTCCTTTTATAACGGGAGAGAAAAGCAGGGAGAGAATTGAAAAAGAAAAGCTGCGCAGATATCTGGAACTTTTCCTGAAGCACGATTGGATCATTCAAGGAGAGGTCAAAGCGAAAGGGATATCCGATTCGTCTCTGAGAAGAAAAATTGGGGATCAGATGGCGGAATGTTATTGGCAAGTGGCTGGCAGCCATGCCCGGGGAGAGTTTGGGCAGGGTGAGAGCGCGGTGTTTTCTGTTCGGGAACTCAAAAGGATGGCGGAAGATGTTCTCTATGGTTTGGGAGAAGGAACCGAGTCGAACCTCGCTTTACAAAAGGCGATCCAGGTGCACCTCCTATTTCGTTGGGAAAGAGTCCGGAACCGAACGAAAGCCGCAGAAGTCCTTCAAAAACGGTTTCCGGAATTTGAGGCTATGACAGAACCGGTTTCCATCAGCGAATTCTTGAAGGATCAGTCTTTAAATAAAGGAAGGGCTACACACGTTCGGGTCAGCGCGGATACGGATATTCGAGAAGAGTTGGGAGGATTCCTGTCAGAAAATCCAAAAGTCCGCATGAAGATATTTCCCATCACAAAGGCGACGGACAGAATGATATTGGAAGGAGGTTTGGCGCCTGCAGTTCAAATATCCGAAGAAGAGGAAACCCCATGGACGGAAAATCGAACCGAATTTGGGCAGGGAATCCTAGGACACTTGGTCGCCGAGGCGGAATCCAGTCCTGATGAAGAGATTTTCTACGTCCTGGAGAACAACCACAACTTGAGGCCGGAAGAAGCAGTCGCCTTAAACGAAATCCTTCAGGAAGGAAACCTTTACCTCAAAGGGAGAGACCGAAAGTCCCGTTTGCCTAGGAATGCCCACATTCTTTTTGTCAGCCGCCAAGATTCTGAGATCAGTTGGTCGGCGGCGGAACAGTCCCGGCTCGTCACAATGCATTTTGAAACCACTCCAGATCGTCAGAGGCAGTTGCTGGACGAAAGCATTGGCAGACTCCTAGCCAGCCGCGGGGCGCCGGCTCAGTTGATCCAAAACCTGGAGACGTACATTTTAAGTATCGTGAGAGATTTCCGTAGAGAAGTCCGGTACAGAGACCAAAATGCGTCCAAATATTCCCAGAGCAGGTTCAGAAGGTTCCTGGATCTCTCCGAAAAGGAACTCCGTTCCACACCCCGCGGAGATTTAAGTTCAGATCGTCTCTATGATTCTTTTCATAAGGTCTTTGGCGAGGTATTTTTATCTGCTCTGCAGGAGGATTTGACGACAGATCTCTTCAGAACGACGGACATCTATAAGCGAGCTTTCTCCTGGCATGAATCCGACAAACCGGACAGGAGTGAATCTCTAAAGACGGGAGATATCGTGGAAGATTCTCTCACCGCTTCAGAAGTGTTGAACCAGGCGCGGATAGATCTTTCGTCTGCGAAAGACAAGGAGGAACGAAAGGTTGCGTTAGGAAAACTTTCCAAATTTATGGAAAAGAGTCAGGAAGAGTTCACTCAGACTCCATACTCTATTCATAATCCCATTTCGCTTAGATATGGAGATATTGTAGAAGCGATGCCCGCGTTCAACGACTCTAACTCTAAGATAATTGATGCTACCATTGCGATTTTCGAATTAATTGTTTCGGCAATCCCTACAATTATTATGTATAAATATTGTTTTGAACTCTCCTCACAGATGTATCATCTGGATGTTGTCATACTTGCCGGGCTTGTCGGGCTTGTCGGGCTTGTGGCATTTATTCTTGTAGATTTCAGTATTAAACAAAACTCTAAAATTGGTAGTTACGTCTATTCGATTGTGGGTCGTCTTGTTTATCGCTTCAAGAAAGTAGATAGGTACATGGTGACGGGTTCGGGCGATCGCGCTGTCAACATTGCGACAGGGGAAGAAGTGGAGATCGCTCGTCTCAATATAGTTTCTCATCTCGAACCTAAGAAACAGGATGCCCGGGAAGAATTGTTGTCGAGATTGTCACAATTGCGCTTGGACTTGACCAGCGCGTTGGTTCCGCTTGTGCCGGTGGACCCATCCGTCAGCGCAAGAGAACTCTCCCAAACTCTACGTTCCCCTCTGCTCAAAGAAAATTGGGTTCCGAAGGACAGGGACTCCTTAAAAAAATACGATCTCATCCGAGCGCCTGCACGGGTTTTCGTTCAAAAGCAGCCTGTGCCCAAATATGCAGAGACTCGCCTGACTCCGGATGGCAAGAATGTGTTTATTGTAGATGGACAGAAAGCAGTTCATCGCTATGGGTTTGAGGGCGGACAGATTGTCGGACAAATTCTGGGAGATATCAGGAATTCAGAATCTATTAGCATCAGTCCGGATGCCGGTGTTGTGATCGTGGGGGAAATGGTCTGGGAGATGCAAGATGGGAACTATAATTTTGTGGGTCCTATAAGAGGGAAATATCCAACACAGAAGGCTCAGATCAGTCAGGACAACAAAACAGTCCTGGAAGAAAGAATTGAGGCCTCCGCCGGCCCCTCAGATTTGTCATTTCATGCCGAAGCTCATCTGTATCGTCGCACAAAAGGAGGCTACGAAAAAAAGAGGGTCTTGGGTCAGGAAAACGATCAATTTCAGTCTTTCAAGATGAGCGGGGATGGGAAAGTCATCGTGGGTCAGGGAAAAGATAAAGTCCGGGTGTTCGGGAAAGAGGTTCTGGATTTGGAAGGTTTGCCGGAGTCCGTTCGTTCGGTTTGGGTGAGTGAGGATGGAAGTCGGATTATCGTCACTGGCGCATGGGACAATCGTTTTTATAATAATGATAACAAACTGGTGACTACATTTCCCGGCGCATTGAGCGTCTATGTGTACGACTTAAAAGGCTCAAGCTACCAAAGAAATCAGGTTCTGCAGATGCCTGAAGGAAAAATGGATTGCTCAGTCAGCAAGGACGGTTCTACATTCTTTCTGACTTGGAATGAGAGGGGTATCGTGGCGGCTATGGAGCCACAAATTTATAGATTAAGAGATGGGATTTATGAAAAGGTGTTCTGTAACCAAAACCTGCTTGACCCAAACGGATTATTTAACGCCGATTCTATCAAAATGAGCGGGAATGGCAATACCATTGCTTTTGTTAGAGGAACAGAGGAAGGAAGTGAAATTCTGGTTCTGCGTTGGAATGGGGAGTCGTATGAACTCATCTGGAAGAAGAAACTCGGCGCTGATTCCGGAATAGACATGGATCTAGACGAAGGTGGGGAAACCGTCCTTCTGACGGATGATCAAGAGGTTTCCCTGTGGCGATTGGATGTTCCCATGATGGTGCAAGAAGATGGAACATTTTTGGATTTAGAAAGAGGCGTGTCCTACCCCAGAGCTGATTTACCAGACGAAGTCAGTTTGTTTAAGATGACTGCGGCGCCCGCGCAATCTTCAATCAATACGCATCCATTCACTCCTCGATATGGAGAAAAACCCTTCTACTATCTAGCCGATGAGGAGGGAACAGTATACCTGAACTTCAAAGGAAAACTCTATCCTACGAGACACGAGCTGTTGAATCCCACCATGAGTTCTGACCGCGCAAGAGAGAATTTGGGAGACAAAACGTTTTGGGCGTTGGAATTTGAAGATATTCGCAACCCATACAGT
>JACPSV010000204.1 GCA_016193115.1 Elusimicrobiota bacterium | reverse complement strand
GATCCCACACTTTGCGCGCGTACGCCAACGTGTAAGCGGAATCGTTGGAAGAAAACGTGGAGTCCGGCGCATCGGTGTCCGCTGTTCTTTTCTCAATATCGGAAACCAGAAGACTGTTCAATCCCAAGGCGAATGTTCCTTGCGATTGGGTTGGGTATGCAAAAGCAAAGAAGTTGTACTCAATGTCTTGAAAAAGGCTCGCCCGCATCGCCACAAATTCGTTCTTTTTCAGGGTCGCAAGGCCTGCGGTGTTGGACTGGATCGTGTTCACGTCATCGGCGATTCCTACGAAAGCGTCTCCCAACGCTACGGGTCTGGCGCCCGCGCCAACCTTTAAGAAAGCGGCTCCGCTAGTTCCCGCAGACTTGGCGTTGAAGTCCGCCCAGACTCCCGCTTTCAGGAGAAGGCCGGACTGCAATGTTATCAAGAGAAAGAGTCTCAATCGTTTCATTTGATCACAGCCATCTTAAAGAATTTGGTTCGTGTCGTTCCTTCAATCTTCAGACGTCCTATGTAAACGCCGCTGGCCACGGTTTGTCCGTCATCGTTCTTACCGTCCCAATCCGTGTAGTGGTACCGGCCTGTCGCTTTGGTCCCCAGATCTACGGTCTTCACCAGACTGCCGCTGACGTCATAAATGTAGAGAGTCACGTTCAAAGGTCCAGATCCCAAGTTTCTGGGCAGGGCATAACGGATAGCGGTGGCCGCGTCCGTTCTGAGTGTCGCCTGTCCGCTGGTTTTCGTGCCTACAAAGTTAAATCCTTTTTCGTTCGGGTTGAACGGGTTGGGGAAATTGAAGGCCTCGATCTCTGCTCCTGTATGTTCCAAAGTGTCGGGAACAGTCAGGGTGGAGAGTGCTCCCAAAGATGCGGCCGATCCTAAAACGGAAGAGGTTGCGTTCACGACCACGAAAACGGTAAAGTGTCCTACGTTGACGGTAATCGTTCTATTGACATCGTCCACCGCGCGTCCGCTATTCTCCAATCCGTATGCGCCGGGCGGGACAGATTGTCCAGCGTTGTAAGTGACGGTGCTGCCCGTATCATTGTAGAAATAGACATTGACGTTATTTCCGTTGGTGACGGAGGAACTGTACGCGAGCCGAATCGAAGCTTCCTTGGATGTGGCAAACGTTCTTCTTACGCCGGAAGGCAGGAAGAAATCGTAGAAAGACCCCAAAACGTTGTCCGCCACTTCCGATGCTCTGGATGCGACCGCCTTGGGCGCCGCTTTTACGGTGCCCTGATTTTGCGCGGCCGACTTCGTCTGAATTTCCCGCATCGCTCTCATGGCGTTCAGAAGGTTAGGCGGCACACGGGAATCTTCTGAGTACGATCCAAACGCAGGAGCGCCTCGTCCGGCAACCGCTCCCGTGGCGGTTCCCACGTCCGTGGCTTTTTGCAGACCCACGGTCACGTTTGTAGATAAGGAAAGAGCGTTTCCGCCGCTATCCACAAAAGCGCCCGCGGGAATGATGGCCTGAGAATTGTCTCCTTCCAACTCAACGCGGCCTCCCCTCATTCCGCTGATTCTGCTGAAATTTTGTCCGTCTAAACCGAGATAGAAATCAAACGAATTGTTAATTACGAAATTGCTGGTTGTCCCGGGTTGGAGGGAACCGACCGGAGACCTAAATTGAAGAGTCACTTTTTGAGTGGCGGCGGTGGGTAAATAGAGCAGCTTGACCTTCTTTCTATCGGGGCTGAGCGGGTTCGATTCCTGTGGATCTTCTGAGAGAGCGCCGTTTCCGCCGATGCTGGAGGAAATAGTCACCACGGTACTCCAATAGTTGTCCGCTTTTTCCGCAAGAGTGTCGTTTCTGAGCGCTTGCGTACATTGGAACTCGAAGCGATACTGGTCTATCCCTCCAATCCTGGTTCCGGTCTTGAAGCCTTTTAAGAACACTTCCGGTCTCGATTGAGCGAATGTGAGGTTAAAGTTTGACGTATCGGTGGAAATGGAAATGCCGGCTCCTCCGGCCGGCAATCTTTCCGGCGGCACAAAAGTGTCGTCATCTTCCGTAAATATGATCAGTTGGTAGGTGGTGCCCGACCGCAATCCGGCCAGACTGTAACTATCTATCGTTCGGGTCTGATTGTTCTTTTGAAGAGAAGCAATCGTGAGTTGGGAGAAATCGTCGTTAGCTGCAGCCAAAACGTCCAACTCATCGCTCGTCGGTTTGGATCCGTCCGGTTTCAGTATCTTACCAGACAAAGTCAGTCCCGGAGTCAACTGCACGTTACCCATGTTCACTTCCGCGGCGGCGATCGTGACGCTCGTCTTTTTCACGCCGTATCCTAAACTGAACGCATACACATCGTAAACTCCCGCAGAGAGACGGTCAATCCTAAAATTTCCTTGCAGATCGCTCATCGTCTCGATGTCGCCAATCGGATTCTTAGTGGGAACGTCTCCCTGCTTATTGGCGACGATCATGGAGACAGGGAAACCGCCTTCTCCTCCGGGACCTCCAAACGGGCTCTTCAAAGGACCGCCGTCTGAGGTTGTCACTCGCCCTAAAATGGCTCCCGATCCGACTTCAAGGAGGGCGTTTACAGGGATGGAGGATTTTCGGACATCCACGTTTCTCTTGACTCGTTGGGCATAGCGGCTCTCAAACCCTTGAGAAAAGACAATGTTGGAATCCTGCTGGTCCCGTTCCGCGAATGTAATATGGTAGTACCTCAAATCGTGGCTGAGACCCGAGAGAGTGTAGCTTCCGTTTTGGTTGGAAAAAGTTTGAACCCGGAATCGTTCTGCCACTTTTCCTGAGAGCGCGGCCGGTGTGGCGACTATGCGTAAGTTCGCGATCGGGCTCGTGGAAGAATCTACCACCGTTCCAGTGATGGAGGTTCCTAACAATATTTCCACGGTTCCCAAATCAAACGTCTCGCCCGATCCCACCGTTACGCCTGTTTTCTCCGTAGGCACCAGGTTCAGTTTCCCCTGTCCTAAAAGATTTTCTGCCAAAGATCCTTGCTGAAATTCGTCCTGTTTAAACAAGACGTCGTATTTGATGTCCGGGATAAGGTTCGGGATCAGGAAAGTGCCTTTCGTAGAGTCAATCTTGATGCTTCGATCGGAATCTTGTTCCGCATCAATTCCGTTTCCGGATCCGGGAGAGTCCGCTCGGATTTTGAAACTGCTCGGAATCAGGTTCTTATTGTTAGAAGTCACCAACTCACTTGTTTTTGTC
>JACPSV010000203.1 GCA_016193115.1 Elusimicrobiota bacterium | reverse complement strand
CGCCGCGCGGCAAAAAGTCTGGGATTGGACGAACAAATTGAAATCGTTTGGGGCAGAACACCCCGGGAAGTGATGGATCAGGTTCGAGGCAAGGGGATCGTCAGAATTCTTACAATGGATAAGAGCCGGTGGTTAGGATTTGAAAAATGGATTGATCGTCTGATTGAGTTGCCTGCCGTATTGCACCGTTCCATCCAAGAATTGGAATTCGATAAACTGTTCCATCAATCCGCTTAATAAAGATCTGTTTTTAATAAGACTGTTTTGGCAGTGAAGTTTCAATCTGGACAATTCGAGTCTCGTGATTTTGCAACGTGAGTTCGTTCTGATTCAGCCGCGCGTCATGCACGACCGCCTTCCTGTCGTAAGTCTCTACCCTGTGAGTAAAAGCATCGATCGCATCTAAAATTCTTCTTACATCATCTTTAGTTGCCATTTGCTCTCGCATACTTTTCAATTCTTCTTCTAAACGTATTATTCTTAAAGTTAATTTTCCGATTGTATCGCGGACCCACTCCTTTTCCTGTTTGAACTCCGACCGAATCGATGCGCATTCCTGTTTGAACTCCGACCGAATCGATGCGCATTCCTGTTTGAACTCGGAACGAATAAGTCCAGTTTCTTTCAGGAATTCCAAACGTGTGACGGGAGGCGAGGCCTTCTTTTTTTTCATCATGGTGATTATATCCTTTGCCTTTTGGGCTGTCAAATTAAACTGCCACTCTCATTGTAGCTATAAAAATTAAAAAAATGTGAAGGGAATTATGTGTATCTACGCAGGGAAAATTATGTCGGACACCCCTCCCATGGCCTCCAAAAGGGATTGACTCGGATTGCACCCAACAGTCCTCAAAAATTTGTTACAGAGAATTTACAAAAAGTTTGAGAAAAGTTTTAGGTATTTGGTTATACTTCTGGTATCTGTTTTTCTGAAATGAGCGCTCAAACCGTTTTGAGATGAGGATAGGAGGAGCGAATTTGTTACAAAAATGTTACAAAAATGTGAAGAAAATGTTCTCCTTCCCGATTACACTTGGAGTGGCAGAAAGATGAAACTGATTGGAGATAACGATTTGATATGATTGGTTTCTGGACGGAAAAAGAAAATCTGGGCGTCTTAAAGAGCACCGCCATCGTGGTGGCCGGGGCTCTTTTATTTTCTATTGTCGCGGCGCCTTTTGCGGAAGCGTCCATCTGGGACGAGAGAAAGAAAGCGACCGAAGAGATGATCGAGAAGAAAGAAAAAGTCCAGAAAGCGTTCCAAGGGATTCAGAAAGAGGAGCCCACACCCGCGCGCGCTTTGAGCAAAGAGTTGGGGATCGCCAGCGGTATCGAGATTCCGGAAGAGTTGGGCACGGTGGTGGAAGCGTGGGGCGGCAAGAGCGCGTTGAGTCCGGAAACTCCTTTGGTAATCCACATCCAGGACGCGCACGGCGTTTACGAAGCTCAGAAAAATGCCAGCCAGATTTTGAAGATCCTCCGTTCGGGCGACCGCAGCGAGAATAGTTCCGGTTCTCCTCTACTCGTGTGCGTGGAAGGCGCTTGGGGAAGAGTCAGCCCGGAATGGTTGAGCGTGTTTCCGGATGAAACCCTCAAAAAAGAGATGGCCGAGAGACTTTTGGAAGACGGGGAGATCACGGGCGAAGAGTACCTCTCCATCCTGGAAGGGCCGGGAAAACTAAAAATTTATGGCGTAGAAGACAAGTCCATTTACGAAGCTAACGTCAAAGCCAGAGAAATCATTGACCGCGAAAGAAAAGCGGTTCTGGACGATCTGGAAGTTTTGAGTTCCCGTCTGGACAAAATCAAGAAAAGAAGTTATGACCGCAGGCTTTTGGAACTGGACTGGCTGAGTCACCAGTACGAAAACCAGAAGACTGATCTCAAAGAGTTCCTCACCTACCTTAAGAAGGCCTCACCATTAAGCTGGGATGCGGGCAAGTACCCCCAACTCCATATATTCGCCGATCTCATTCGTTTGGAAGAGAGCTTTTCTCATCAGGGCGTGGAAAGCGAAAGAAAGAAACTTCTGGAAGTTTTGACGGAAAGACTGGACAAACAAAGTCTCCTGCAGTTAGGGCAGGTGAGTTTGGGGTACCGTCTAGGGAAAGTGACGGGCGAAAGCTATTACGAAGGGTTGATCCGTTTGGCGGACGCGCACCAAATGAGCGTGACCCAAATGAAAGTCTATTTGGGATATTTGAGCAAATACCGCGAGATCAAGAGCGACCTCTTAAGCGATGAAATGAACCTTCTGGAAAGGGACGTCTATTCCCGGTTTTCTGAAGGCAATGACGCAATCAAAAAGCTCGTGGAGATGGACAGAACTTTAAGAATCGAGATCAAGTTCTGGGACGAAAAAATGGCTCCGGCCGATTGGGAAGAATATAAAGGGTCATCGGCCTCAGGTTCCAAGTCCGTCAAGAGCAACAAGATTGTGGGTTGGAAAGAGATCGAGAAATATGTCCGGAACGAGGAGAAACGGTTAGGCGTTCCGGAGGAGGTCCCAACTTCCTCGATGGCGTCTTCCCGCTCAAAAGAGAAAGATTCCGTCTCCTATATCCGTTCTCTTAAAGTTCAAAAAACAGCCAAGCGGGAACCTCTCACCTACGCCCAGATGCGGTACTTGCAGGAAGGATACTACAAACTGGCTTTCAAACGAAACGAAGTTCTGGTCCAAAAGACGTTAGAGAAAGCCAAAGAGATGGGTGAAGAGAGGCTCGTTCTCATTGCCGGCGGTTTTCACACCGCGGGCATGATCAAACTCCTGCGCGATCGCGGGATACCCTATTTAGTTATCCGTCCCCGCCTCTCCATTCCCACGGTCAACAAAACCGAGAAAAAAGACCGGGGCAATCTGCCCAAAGGTCCCGATTCAGAAAAATACGCTTCCTTTATAAAGGATTACCTAAAACAACTGGAAACCCTAAAATTTAAGACTTCAGAAGGGAAAACAGAAGACACGCAACTAGCCAAAGAAGTCAGCCGCGCTCTGGACACAATCCAAAACCGCCTATTCTTTGAAGGTCCTGTCAAATTAGACGGGAAAATGTACCTGTTAGGAGCGTATCAGGGAGACGAGGCCAGAGTCAATTTTGTCATGGAATTCGCCAAAGTAACGGACTCACAAAACCTGGCGTCCGACGATTTGCGTAACGCGTTAAAACAAGTGGGCGGCACCCTAAGAAACATGCCGGGCACCTCCGCCGAAGGCCTGCAAAATTCTCTTATCCTGGTTCTAGGTCAGACCTATGTGGGGTTGGGGTATAAGCTGGGAGGTTTCTATCTCGTTACCAAAGACTGGGTAGAAAAGTTCAAATCCGTTTTGGGAGAGTTGGTCGTGGACAGTCTCTGGCCTAATGCTGTTGTTCGGGAGAAACCAAGACCTGCTCCTCTATCTCAACCAAAATCGGGTTCGGAAATCAAAAAATCTGCGGCCGATAACCGCAACCAAGATCGAAAACAAAATGTCAGCGGTCCATTAGCAGTTACTTTAGCTGCGGGGGTTGCAGGAGTTCTTGTCTTCTTAAATGGAAGTAATCTACGTCTTCCTATCCACGG